>JAZSOQ010000088.1:0-10417 GCA_045537015.1 Eubacteriales bacterium | reverse complement strand
TTCTTCGCTCATTACTACCTCTTCCTTCGGCTTATGCTTGCTTCGATTCCTCCAATCGGCCAACGTGTAGTACGGAATTCCCAACTGCGCCGCAGCCTTCTTTACTCCGATCTCCTCTGACAAACGTATTGCTTCTGCTTTGAATTCTTTGCTGTAGCTCGACATTTCCTTGTCCTTCTTTCTTCTTTTTCTTTTTATTATACCATATCTTAGGGGATTTGTCGACTCTACTTATATTATATCACATCAGAATGTTTTTATTGATTGAAATACCAAACAGAAGAATAAATGAAGGCGAATGCACTTAAAACTTAGGCTTCTCCTGGGAGAAGCTCCCGCCGCAGCGGGTGATGAGGGGACACCGGGGAAAGTTATGTTCGCACTCTTTTTGAGGGGACAACAAAAGTAAATATGTATAAATCACACAAGAATCACCATAAATTCATAACCTTTTCGCGCTAAAACAGCTAATGTTCATATATATGTAATATATTTATGATATACTATACTATGTGTCAAAATGCCATTATTATATCAATAATGGGAAGGAAATTGAAAGGATCACCGAAATGATTAAAATTTCTCACCTGGTGAAAAACTACGGCAATTTTACAGCCGTGGACGATATCAGCTTTGAGGTTGCGAAGGGCGAGGTTCTCGGATTCCTCGGTCCCAACGGCGCGGGCAAGAGTACCACGATGAATATGCTCACGGGCTATCTTTCCTCCACCTCGGGCTCGATCAAGATCGGCGGCGTTGACGTGCTCGACGACCCGCTGAATGCAAAAAGACTGATCGGCTATCTCCCCGAGCAGCCTCCGCTCTACCCCGATATGACAGTTGAAGAGTATCTCTCCTTTGCTTACGACCTCAAAAACTGTAAGCTCAACAAGGAAAAGCACCTCCGCGAGATCTGCGAGGTCGTTAAGATCACGGATGTTTACCACAGAATGCTCAAGAACCTCTCGAAGGGTTACAAGCAGCGTGTGGGCATCGCGCAGGCACTCGTCGGAAACCCGCCCGTCATCATCTTTGACGAGCCCACCATCGGACTTGACCCCAAGCAGATCATCGAGATCAGAAACCTTATCCGTACCCTCGGTAAGGAGCACACCGTCATCCTCTCCACGCACATCCTGCAGGAGGTTCAGGCAGTCTGCGACAGGATCGTTATCATCAATAAGGGTAAGATCGTTGCAAACGAGCTGACCGAGAACATCTCCCGCGCGGTTGAGAACACTCGCCGCTTCAACGTCAAGATCAGCGGTCCTCAGCGTGACGTTCTCGCGCTTCTCCGCAATCTTCCCGGTATTTGCTATGCCGAGGTTCTTGCGGCGCGCGACGGCGACGCTTATACTTACATGATCGAAAGCGAAGTCGGCATCGACATCCGCAAGAAGCTCTTCTGGGCACTTGCGGAGAGGAAATGGCCCCTCATCGGTCTTGAGGCGCTCGGCATGAGCATTGAGGACATCTTCATCGCCGTTGTCGATAAGACAGCCCCCGAGGCACAGGCGGCTAAGGCAAAGAAGAAGACCCGCTACGAGGGTGTTCGCGCGGCAGAAGAGAAGGAGCTCGCGTCCGACATCGTTGAAAAGACGGTCAAGGATCAGGAAAACGCTTCCTTTGAGGAAGAGAGCACCGATTCCGCTTACTACGAGGATCATTCGATCAAGGAAGATACCTTTGCTTCCGAGGGCGAAAAGAACGAAGATAGAAAGGAAGACTAAACGCAATGCTTGCAATTTATAAGAAGGAGATGCGTTCGTATTTCATCAACCCGGTGGGATACGTATTTATCGGAGTTTTTCTGGCTCTGTCGGCAGCGCTTTGCTGTTACACCACTCTCCAGAGCAATTCTTACAGCACCGCATCATATTACTATTGGCTCATACTCAGTATGATCATCATCATCCCGCTTCTCACGATGAGAACCTTCTCCGAGGAGCGTAAAATGCGCACCGAGCAGATGCTTATGACCGCGCCCATCTCGATCACGGGCATGGTTATGGGCAAGTTCCTCGCCGCTATGACTATCTACGGCGGCTGCCTGGCTGTTTCCTGCGTAAACCTCATTCCTCTTTATATCATCGGTAAGCAGGAAAGCGATCTTGACCCCGACGGTCTTACCATCAAGGGCCCTGTGACCCCCGAGATCATCGGCTCGCTTCTCGGCGTGCTTCTCATCGGCGCGGTATTCATCGCGATCGGTATTCTTATCTCCTCGATGACAGAAAACCAGCTCTCCGCGGCTGTTGTTACCATCGCGGTCCTTGCCGTTATGCTCATTCTCAATATGCTCAACGGCGTCGGTAGCGAAGAGGAAGGCACAAGACTTATCAACAATTATGTGGTTCGCTACATCATCGACTGGATAAGCGTTGTTTCCCGCTTCACCAACTTCCAGTACGGCATCCTTGACTGGTCCGCACTGCTTTACTACGTATCCATGACCTTTATCGCAATCTATCTCACGGTCCGCGTCTATGAGCGCCGCCGTTGGGCTTAAGAGAAAGTGAGGAATAAAGTAATGAAGAATTCTGCTTTCTCTTCCCGTAAGTTCAAGTATGGAAGCCTTTCGGTCATGATGACCTGCGTCATCATCGCGGCACTTCTCCTTTTCAACGGAGTTTTCAAGCTTCTGGCGGACAAGTACCTCTGGTACACCGATCTCACCCGTGATGAGATCTACACCCTCTCGGATGCCGCAGTTGAGGCTCTCGAGAACATCGACAAGGACGTTCACATCCTTTTCTGTGACGATCCCGACAATATTGAAAACGAGTATTACAGCAAGATGATCTACAAGACCGCTCTCGGTCTTGCGGAGAAGAACGATTACATCCACGTTGAGAACGTGAATATCTGGCGCGAGCCCTCTGCTGTAAACAAGTTCAAGAACAATTCGAAGGACTCGATCTATTCGACCGACGTTATCGTATACTCGGGCACCGAATTCCGCGTTTACGCGCTCAGATCGATGTTCTACTTCAATGATGAAAATTCGGCTCCCTGGGCATACAACGGCGAAAAGAAGCTCGTTTCGGGTATTCTTGCTGTAACTCAGGCTGAATCCCCCATCGCTTGCGTCACCGTCAACCACGGCGAGCCCTTCATGGCAGCGGGCGACATTGCGGAAACTCAGTATATGCTCTCTCTGCTCGAGGACGGCGGTTACAAGGTTCAGCTTATCGACCTTGCACACCAGGAGATCCCCGAGGACTGCCGCCTTATGGTCATTTATGACCCGCAGGACGACTTCCTTATTAATGACGGCGTTTCGAATATCTCCGAGATCGAGAAGCTCGACCGCTTCCTTGACGGCACAAACGCCCTCATGGTCTTCTTCAACCCCACCACACCTCTTCTTCCCAATCTTGAGGAGTATCTTGAGGAGTGGGGCGTCAAGTTCGACCGCCACACCGATAATATGGAAAACGTGCACGGCACCACCATCCGCGATTATAACCAGTCGCTCACTGAGGACGGTATGACCGTTGTCGGCAACTATGCAACCCTTGGACTCGGTGCTTCTCTCCACAAGGATCTGAGAACCACCTATCCCCCCAAGGTCATCTTCAAGAACGCAATGGGCATTTCCTATTCCGACACTTATCAGAGCGTTTGGCATCAGGATGAGGAGGATCCCACACAGAACTTCAGCTACGGCTCCTACTACAAGGACGGCGTATCTCGTTCGATGTTCGACGTTTTCGTTTCCCCCTCAACCGCAACCGCAGTTGTTGACACCACCGTTGTTGCAGAGGCAACTTCTCAGTACCCCTTCAAGCTTATGACCATCACCCGTGAATCGAGAATGGTTGACAACACCAACGAGGACTATTCATATGTTCTCGCTTGCGGCTCGACAGACTTCCTCTCGAGCACTCTCCTCCTCTCGAACACCTATGGTAACACCGACCTGATGCTCAGCGCACTCCGCGCAACCGGACGTGAGAACGTGCCCGTCGGACTTGACATCAAGCCCTTCGCTTCGACCACCATCGAGACTCTCACCACCGCTCAGGCTAACAGATGGACTGTTTCCCTCATCCTTATCCCCACTCTCATCACCGCTATTGCAGGCGTTTACGTTCTCGTAAGGAGAAAGTACAGATGACAAACGGCAAGGCAATAAATGAAAGCACCGCGCGTCTTCGCCGCCGCCGTTCGGTGGCAAAGATGCAGAGAAACTGGATAATCGCGCTCTCCGTGCTTATCGTTTTTCTGATCGCAGCCTTCATTGTCGTTGATTATATCGTAAATATCATTTATTTTGAAGATTACGACGGCGCGAAGTACAGAATACAACAGAAAAACGGCATCTACGTTATGTGCGACGATAAGGGCGACACGCTCGATCTGTCGGTTTCCGCGGATACTTCAAAGAACACTTATATCTATGTGACCGCCCTCGGCACCGAGGTCAAGGTCGATCCCGACACGGGTATCAATACCGTTTACTCGGTCATCGATACCGTTGAGGGCGAAGAGGTCGGCGTTGCGAACAGAATTCAGATGTTCAAGCAGATCAAGCAGGAGAACATCGACAAGATCGAGGTTCACAACGAATTCGGCTCCTTCACGTTCTACGTCGATAAGGACGGCGATTTTCAGATCAAGGGCTACGAGGGAACCCCCTTCTCGCAGGTAATGTTCTCCTCGCTTGCAGTTTCCTGCGGATATTCGCTCTCGACAAGAAAGATCCCCGATCCCATCAAGGACGAAAACGGACTTTACACCGAATACGGTCTCGCTCCCGAAAAGAGAGTGGACGAAAACGGCAACGAATACGATTACACTCCCAACTGGTACCGCGTGACCGACATCAACGGCAACTCCCACACCGTTTACGTCGGCGATGCAGTTCCCTCGAACACGGGCTATTACGTCAAGCTGACCGACCGCGACGCAGTTTACGTAATGAACTACAGCCTTGACGGATCCTATCTCGGAATGTACGACGGCAAGACCTACGACAGCATCGAAAGCGTGCTCCACGTTCCGATCGAGAAGTTCGTAACTCCTCTCGTTTCCTACCCGATGGAGCTCAACAACTATTTCGACGTTGAAAACTTCACCATCTGGGAGGGCGAAAAGTTCAACTCTATCCCCGAGGATGCTACCGATGAGGAGCTCGACAAGCTCGATCTCGATCCCATCGTTTCCTTCACCTTCCAGGATCTTGACGCGAGAACCGGAACGTTCTACGCAAACACTCCCTACACTCTCGATTTCCCCGCAGGTTACGTGGCAAACGATAACTCCATCGACACCTGCCTGCAGACCTTCTACACGCTCTCTCCTCTCGGAGTCGTCAAGCTTGGAATTGATGATGAGTCTTTGATAAAGTACGGACTTGACAATCCCGAATACGTCATCTACTTCAGCTTCCAGGAGAAGTATGAGCACCTGATCTTCGTCAGCGCGGAGACCGAGCAGGGCACACGCTATATGACCTCGGGAATTTACGATTTCATCGTCGAGATCGACCGTTCTGCGCTCACATTCCTCAACTACACCAAGAACGATTGGGTAAACGACCTTTATTTCTCGATGAACCTTTCCTGGGCAACCAAGGTTGAGGTTGAGTATGATGGCAAGCTTTATACCTTCGATCTCGATAACTCGATGTCCGATTCCGTGACCAATCCCACTTGCTCCGAGGATGCAAAGAAAAAGGGCACGATATCCTCGGCTCAGATGGCTATCAGCGCCCATGATTCGGAAGGCAACAAGATGGAGGCGATCTCCGAGCTTACCGTAGTCGATAAGAAGGGATTTAAGTGGGTCATCGACCACGAGACCGTCAAGGCATATAACAGCGCGGGCGAGCGTGTCAACATCACGGGCGGATATTATGCCACCAACAACCGCGATGAGGAAGTCGTTGTCCTCAAGGGCTATATCGACACAGCCGATTATCAGATTTACGTCACCGCAAACCAGATCCGCATCTGTACTCACGACGGAGTTCTCGTCAAGGAGTATATGAGATACGGTATGTCGAACTTCCGTAAGTTCTTCTCTGCGCTCCTCTATGCATCGAAGCAGGGAAGCGTCCATGACGGAACCAATGGTCTGACCGAAGCAGAGGTCGATGCAATTCTCGCAAACCGCGATAATTACGACGTTCGCATCAAGGTTGAAACATCCTATAAGGATCCCGAAACCAACGAATACACCGTCTATGAATACAAATACTATAACTACTCCGAGCGCGCCGCTATGATCACGGTCAACGACGGCGACGGCGAGTTCCGAGTCCTCCGTTCCTTCACCAAGAAGGTCGCAGAGGAAGCGGGCAAGGTCATCTCGGGCGAAGCCATCAAGGCGACCGATAAGTATTCGTAAAGCAATTAAGGGCATACGACGCGCAATTCCCGTCGTATGCCCTATTTAAGACAGCAAAGGAGGCTATTATGAAATTGAAGAAATTGTTTGCCGTTATTATGATCTTGCTATTGATTCCTCTCGCCTCCTGCGCGGGCGGGGAGGATAACATCGGCGAGGACGGAACAAGGATCGCGAGAGGTTATCTTACGTCATATAGTGCAGACGAAACCCGTCGAAGCTCGGTAAAGATCGCGGATGATGATCTTATGGATTTTTATTTATTTTTCTCCGAGGGCGATTATGTGAAGGGTATTTATGGCTTGCCTTCCGCCAAGCCCTATGTTTCGGTAACTTTTGAAAAAGAAAATGAAAACGGAGAATATATCAGCACGGTCGAGTATACCGTCCTTCCGAATGACAAGGTGAGCTTTTACGATCCGCAAACGGATGCCGAAAACGGCTTCAGAGGAAAGCTGCCGGGGGCTTATGATATGGCAATATCCTATATTTCGGAGGCTAAAAATGAAGTCGCGCGCGCATCGATTGGCAGAGTGACCGAGTATGATATTGAGGGAAGAGCTCAAAGAAGCGAGTCCGTCGTCGGAAAAAGCTCCCGCGAGCTGTTTTATGAGCTTGACGAGGCTGATTACGTAAAAGGCAACGACCGCACCGACATTGAACATGCTTATATAACCGTGGAATTTGAACCGAGCGGAGAGTATGACCGTGAAAGCGGCAATACCGATGAGTTCCGTGTATACGATGATGACTACGTTATGCGCGGAAACGTATTGAGCGTCAGCGGTTGGGTCGAGCTCGGCCATCTCAAGGGCGCGTACAAAATGCTCACAGGCGAGATAGAGCGTCAGATCGTGTTGCGTGAAAAAGAAGTGGAAGCGGGATTCGCCTTTACTTCCATTATGATCCAGACCGCTGCGGGATTGGAATATGAGCCCGCCGATTTTCCTGAAATTGACTGCCTTCGTGTAGGCAAGCTGCTTGATGGCGACGTGACCGAATGGTGGGTGCTCACGATCGACAGCGAAAGTGAGGAGGACACCCTCGCCGCCGCCGAAGCTCTCAAGGCACGCGCGGATGTTAAGATCGTCAATTTGAATTATATTGTGACAATAGATTAAATTATACGATATTCGCAAAAAGTGCGGAAAGCAATTTGAGCTTTCCGCACTTTTTATGCAGTTTTCTTCTTTTTTACAAGCGCCGCGATGCCGTAAATGGCACCGAGGTAAATAAGCACGATCGGTATGACGGGGAGCATATACCAGAACGGATGTGGGATCCACTCGTAGAAAAGATCGAGCAGAGGGTTGTCGGGAGCCATCGAGTACATATAATTGACGTCAATGATCCTGCCCGTGCGGTCAACTATATTGTTATTCTTGCAGTACTCGTTGATCGCCAGATTGATAAGGTGAACCGAGGTGTAGACAGCCGCGGAGATGCCAACGGTGGAGAAGATGCATTTTGCGTCAAGCTTGCAAAGCCCAAGCTTGAAAAGCAGGATCGGTATGCTTGCTTCGAAAACGTGCGGGAAGTAATAAAAGCAGAAAATGTGCCCGCCGATCTCCGCGTGCGCTATTGAGTGATTGAGTATCAGCGCCATGGCAGCGCCGAGCGACCAAAGAAGGGTCAGATTCCCAATCACCTTGTTGCGCGTGAAGACCGCAAAGGGCAGGATCATCGCATTGAAGGAGCAAAGGTGGAGCGGGAGGTACTCAAGCGCCATCTCGAGGGGAAAGAGATTGTATATTATCGCGGCGATCCCCCAGAACGACAGGATCCCGAGAACGGTCACTTGCACTTTCTGCGAGCATTTCTTCAATATGAAATAAAGCGCGACGTTCAAAACCACGGCAAAAACGAGCGTGGCGATATGCGCGACACCAAATGTTCCCCAAGCCATAGGTATATCTCCTATTTCAAATATTAAAAGTCCTATCTATAAATATGATATCACAGAATTGCAAAATAGTCAATGATTTTAAGAAAACCTTGTTATTTTTTAAGTTTTGAGTTATGAGACTCCCTTGCGTTCGCCGTTATGAGTTTGCTTCGCAAACGTTATAGTATTTCAAACTGTGCCGAAGGCACATCATAGCGTGGCGTAGCCAATCATAACTCTAAACTCGCCATAGGCGATCATAACTAAACAAAAAGACCGCCGAAGGGCGTGCAAAATTAGCGGGGAAATCGCAAAATCTTTCACTAATACACGGTAGGGGCGAACTGCGTTCGCCCGCGGGAGACCGCAGGTCTCCCCTACGGATAAAAAAAGCTCCGCAGTAAACAAATAATTAGCCCCGACAGATTTTAAGGTCTGTCGGGGTTCGTTTTATTCTGTTCGACAAATTGAAATTTTACCGTGCATCTTTGTTGAATGAATTGCAATGGAAACTTCCATTGCTGTAGGTCAGTTCTTCGCCATCAATGTATATCGCCCCGTTTTTACATTCAAAGGAAAATCTTGGTTCGCTCAATATCATCCTTGATATAACTCGAATTTGTTCAAAAGAAGTCAAGTCAAAAATATCGACACTCATATAAGACAGACCAGAACCCCATGTGTTATAGGACACAAGGTCTTTTGTGCCGTTGTTGTCATAATCCCACAAGCATAATTGATGGTGATATCCACCAAAAGTATCATATCTGTAAATCGTATGATTTACCATCAAAAAGCAATGTGCGTCACTCACCCAAAATACTTCAATATCAGATGTTTCATCAGAAATGCTTTTGGGGGTAATGTTCACAGTTCGGGTAATATTATCCGTGTTGTAGTTATCATCCTTTTCACCGCCACGGATGTATCCATCGCTTTTCAAATTTTCCAGAAATTCATCACAGTGAAGATTGTTCGTCGTATTATAATCCGGAATAAAATAGCCTGTTTCGCTCTGTGTGTTTTTGCTTGGGTTGTTGGTTTCATTTGAAGTACTTGCCTCTGTTCTTCTATCCGAAGAGCAACCCGCCAATGCCAGCATGAATGTCATCGATAAAATAAATGCTATGAGTTTTTTCACTTTGAAAGCCTCCTTTATCAAATCCTTATTTATCGTTCTGCTTTATCGCCAGTTTCGCCTTTGTATTACAGCGTTGCAAGCAACGCCGGCTTCGGGCAAAGCCCATACCCCTAAAGATGCACAAAACCAAAGGCTCCCTCCGGGAGGGAGCTGTCAGCGAAGCTGACTGAGGGAGAGTGCGTTACAATGAGATTACTCCAAACTCAAAGTTTCGCAGACTCCTTCCGTAACGGCTACGCCGTGCCACCGCATCCGCTTGCGGATGGCATCTCGGAGGAAGGCTTTTCGTTAGTTCCATTATATCACAAATCGGCAGAGAAAACAAGTTCTCCGCCGATATTTTTGTGCCTGCTAATTCTCCGCTAAGGATGCAGAGAGAAGCGGTCATTTTTGTTTATTAGCCAAGCTTAGCCTGGTTGATCTTAACGCCGGGGCCCATCGTGGATGCGATTACGCAGCTCTTGATGTACTGACCCTTAGCAGCAGCGGGCTTTGCCTTGATAACTGCGCCAACGAGAGCGTCAAAGTTCTCCTGGAGCTTCTGCTCGCCGAAGGAAACCTTGCCGAGAGGGCAGTGGATGATGTTGGTCTTGTCAAGACGGTACTCGATCTTACCTGCCTTAGCCTCGTTTACTGCACGAGCAACATCGGGGGTAACGGTACCGTTCTTGGGGGAAGGCATAAGTCCCTTAGGACCGAGAACCTTACCGAGACGGCCGATAACGCCCATCATGTCGGGAGATGCGATTACAACGTCGAAATCGAACCAGTTTTCCTTGGTGATCTTCTCAACGAACTCTGCGCCGCCAACGTAATCTGCGCCTGCTGCAAGAGCAGCTTCTGCCTTGTCACCGCGAGCGAACACAAGGGTTCTTACGGTCTTACCGGTACCGTTGGGGAGAACGATCGCACCTCTAACCTGCTGGTCAGCGTGACGGGAGTCAACACCGAGTCTGATGTGGATCTCAACAGTCTCATCAAACTTAGCCTTAGCAGTCTGACATACGAGAGCGATTGCCTCCTCACTGTCATAAAGC
>JAZSOQ010000141.1:0-5470 GCA_045537015.1 Eubacteriales bacterium | reverse complement strand
CGCCGAACTCATGCTCGGTCTGAAGGTCAACGCCCCAGTACACGGGATACTTGAAGTCAGCACCCGACTTAAGAAGCACGTCGATCGCCTCGGTGTAGGTCACCTTTGCATAGTCGGCGTCGCGAAGGGCGGTAAGTCTCTCAAGGAGGCCCTTGTCAACAAACTGGTTGAAGAAGGTAAGTTCTGCCTGGCACTTTTCCATAACGTGATTAATGATGTACTTGATCATATCCCAGGCAAGCTGCATATTGTCGTTAAGATCGGCAAAGGCGATCTCGGGCTCGATCATCCAGAACTCTGCCGCGTGACGTGCGGTATTGGAGTTCTCTGCACGGAAGGTAGGACCGAAGGTGTAGATGTTGCCGAATGCCATAGCGTAGGTCTCGCCCTCAAGCTGACCCGAAACGGTAAGGTTCGCGCTCTTGCCGAAGAAGTCCCGGCTGTAGTCAACGGATCCGTCCTCGTTTCTCGGAGGATTGTCAACGTCAAGTGTGGTCACTCTGAACATCTCGCCCGCGCCCTCTGCGTCCGAGCAGGTGATTATGGGGGTGTGAACGTAAACGAAGCCGCGCTGGTTGAAGAAGGAATGGATAGCATAGGCTACCTCGGAGCGAACTCTGAACACAGCCGAGAACAGATTTGTTCTGGGACGGAGATATGCCTGCTCACGAAGGAACTCAACGGTGTGGCGCTTGGGCTGGAGAGGATAGTCAGGGGTAGAGGTGCCCTCAACCGCGATCTCGGTTGCCTTAAGCTCGAAGGGCTGCTTTGCGCCGGGTGTAAGAGTAAGCACACCGGTGACGATAAGAGCCGCGCCAACGTTCTGAGAAGCGATCTCGTCGTAATTATTTATTTTGTCGCGCTCGAAAACGACCTGCACGCTCTTGAAATAGGAGCCGTCATTCAGGTCGATGAATCCAAACGCCTTGGAATCTCTGAGGTTTCTGACCCAACCGCCTACGGTGACTGTCTTGCCGCCGAAGCTCTCGGGACTTTCGTAAATTTCTCTGATAAGTTGTCTTTTCATTTTTCTTCTCCACGGGAGTTATTGTGATAATATATTATTCTAACACATAATACGCGAAAATTCAATAGATTTTAAATATTTAATCGAAAAACACCTGTACCTTTGCCTACCTTGCCTTGTAGACACAGAACTTCTTGATCTTCGAATAAAGGCCGCGCGGTATCATTCGCATATCAAAGAGCGAGAACTGCCAATCGGAGGATTTGTCAAGGTGCTGATATATGCCTTCCATAACCTCGGCAAGCTCGCCCGGATTTGCATTCTTCTTTGGCTTAACGACGACGCAGGTGACGGTGTTCTCCCTGTCGATAATCTTACAAAATACGTAGAGCTCATCGATCACGTCCCTGTTATTGTTTACGCTGTGAACGACCCACATCAGCCCGGAGATCATATCCTTTGGTAAATTATTGGGAACAAGCCTATCCTTTGGGGTCAGCGTGTTCATTTTATCATAGATATCCTCCTGCTTTTTCGCCATTATAGGAGCCTTCTCACGATATTTGTCAAGCTGATCCTGCTTTCCAACGACGCAGGCATATCGTCCTATATGCTCCATTGCCTCCCACCAGTTGTTATGATTAAGCTCGGTGGCCTTGTAAAGGTGATCGATGCCCCCTTCATCATAACGGCGCAGGAGATAAATTCCATACATATGGTGAGCAAAATAATTGCCCGGTTCGGGAATTTCCTCTATAACTTGACAACAAACGTTTACAAATTCCGTGATTTTTCTCAAGGAGAACAGATCTAAAAGTATATTTTGATAGTTAGCTAATGTGATCGGCTTTCCTTCATCGTACCACCGATCGATCGATTCCTTACTTGCAAGATAGTTCTGCTGACGGAGGGACTTATAATCCTTTTGAAGATTTTTCTTTATCTTCTCTTCGATCATCAATATCGCCTTTTTCGCCTCGGCAAGATATTCGTCGCTGTCATCACCCGGCATCAGCCTCAGCTCCTTTATACCCAGGCTGTCAATACGCATTTTTACAGTAGAATGTGTTGCATTTCTCGAAATGATCTCATCGCCGATCATTTTTATCCACTGATCCTTTCGATCTGCCATACGATCTCTGAACATATTTATCGTTCTGCGTACTATATCCTCGGCAAGCTCTTCGGGCTCAAAAATGTTCTCTTCGTCATAGGTACCATTCTCCCAATCGTAAAGCTCAAAGAACTTAAGCTTGATCAGCATTGACGACGCGATCTCGGGCTCACCGTGCTCACGCATTGCAGCGTCCGCCGCATCCTCGTTCATAAGAGAGCAAACGTACTGATAGGAAGAATATTCAAAGGCAAATTTAGTGCGGAGGTATATGTAAGGAAGCGACGAAAAGCCTAAAATGTCGTTCGTTTCCAGCTGGGAGACGTAATTGGAGATCCTGTCTATGTCGTCGCTTCTGTCAAGCATATGACCGAACTCGTGAAGGAAAATATTGTAAAGCTCTCTGCGTGACATTAGATCTAAAACGTAGGTGCCGACCGTTATCATATAACCGTCCGATGCGCTTGCAATTCCAACGTTGAAATCATGGTCAATGAAAATTTTGATCCTTCCCTCGCATCCGATTGCCCAAGCCGCCTCTTTTGCGGTATCATAGATCAGGGGATAGTCCTTTTCGCTGAGATAATTCTCCTGCTCCTTCTCGTTGACGCGAACCTTGCGCGATCTGATGAAGCCAAGACCCGTATAGGTTCCCATAACAAGCGGCAGGGCAACGCCACCGCCTTCGCCGCCAATCAACGCGAAAAAGCAGAGAGTGATAACACATACGCAAGCAAGGATCGCTATGGCGCAAAGATCCATAGCTCCTATCATTTTCCCAAGCTCATCTATATATTTTTTTGCGATTTCTGTCGCCTGCTCTCTCTTGGCAAGCAGATCCTTTTGCAAATTTTCGCGGTCGATGGTGTCGGTAAACCTTTTCTTCATAACAACGCTGACAACCGTTCCGATAATCAGTCCTACCGAGAGGACCGACATGGCAATGCCGCAAACCGCCGCGTTATACCATTCTTTAATATGGAATATCGATCCTATAACAGCAAAAAGCACGACGACAAGGATCGCAACTACCCACTTTATAATTTCAATCCCGCTTACTTTATTTTTCATAAACACTCCAAAGCTTTTTTAAAAATTATACCCTATTTGTTTACTAATGTCAATACAATTCGTCACCAAGCTATGATCGGAAAGCATTTTTTTGTTGACAATCGCCCCGGAATGCCTTATAATAGTAAATGCAACCAAAGGTTGCGCAATTGAAAGCCAAAATGTATTGTTCTGGGGGCAGCGCTTTGGTATAATTTAGTCACAAACCCACAGCATAGAAAGGAACAAAAATGACTATTGAAACTGCAAACAGATTGTTTGAATTAAGAAAAGAGCATAACCTGTCCCAGGAAGAGCTTGCCGAAAAGCTTGGCGTCTCCCGCCAGGCGGTATCAAAATGGGAGCGCAGCGAGGCGAGCCCCGATACCGATAACCTTATCGCCCTTGCAAAAATATATGGCCTCACCCTTGACGAGTTGATCTACGGTAAAAAGGATGACCAGCAAAGCACGGAAGCCGAGAGCGAAGCAAAAAAGGGCACAAACAAGATCGATATCGGACCCACAGGCATCTTCCTCGAGTCCGACGACGGCGACAAGATGCACATCAACCTCAGGGGCATCAAGGTCACCGAGGGAAAGCATATTATCCACATCGATGAGAGTGGCGACGATGACGATGATTTTGACGAAAACAACGCCCACACAGCAGAAGCCGAGCCCGAAACAAAAAAAGATACGGACAAGGTCGATATCGGTCCCAACGGCATATTTGTTGAATCGTCCGACGGCGACAAGGTGCAGATAAACCTTAGGGGTCTCAAAATCACCGACGGAAAGCACTTTTTCCACGTCAATGACGACGATGATGACGAGGATTTTGACGACGAGGAAAAGGAGCTGATTGTAAAAAGCAACGGCAAGGCAAGAATATGGCTCAGTATTCCCTACCCTATAGTATGTGCTGCACTCTATCTCCTCTTTGGCTGTCTCGATATCTGCGGCGGCTTTGCCCTGTCCTGGATCATCTTCGTTACCATACCGCTTTACTATACCCTGATTGACGCAATCTTCAAAAAGAGATTTTCCGAATTTGCATATCCTGTTTTCTGCGCCTTTGCATATTTGTATTTGGGGCTTTATCAAGGAAATTGGCACCCCTCTTGGATCATTTTCGTAACGATCCCGATCTACTACTCCATTGCAGGCGCACTTGACAAAAAAATAAAGACAAAGGAGTCAAAAAATGCATAAAATCGAAACCCTTCTCGGCGGTATCGCCCTTATCCTCTTCGGAATCTGGTCCTATCATATGACCATAGGAACAGAGTGGCTTCTGTTTTCCATACTCACCTTTGCCACACCGCCCATCGGCCTCGCAGCCGTAATCTACGGCCTGCTCCAAAAGGATGAAAAAAGCGAAGAATGATCGCATTTTGTAAATAGTTATTGTCATATTACGCAAAAAGCAGGGCAGAGATCATTTCTCTGCCCTGCTTTCTATATGTGTTTTTTATTCTATATGTTTTCTTTCTATCTTTAAAATAAACTTGCTGTTTTCAAGATAATGCACCTCAACGGTGTCACCTATCCGAAGTTCTCCTGCTGTGGGGGCAAAATACATCACACCATCAATTACTATATCAGCACCGAATTTGTGATCATGCTTATATGTTGGAATTCTTTTGCTGCTTTCGCAAATGCTTTCGATTTCGCCTAAGCAAACTATAGGCTCATTATCCTTTTCCTTAATGAAAGCAGCTCCACCATTGGTAAGCGACGGTAGGATATTAATAATCGGTGTAAGGAGGAAAATAACCGCAGCAACAAGCTTCAGTATTTCCATTGAAACATTTTGTTTTTTTCTTATTTCTTTAAGGCCGAATATTAAAAATGTGATAATATTAAATGAGAAAAAAATCACAACGGCTATATCTACCCATAACGATGTTGTGTAATCGCTAATATCAAAGATCAAAGTAGATCCCCCTTTTTAACCAATTATATCACACCCCCAAAAAAATGTCAAGTCCTCTTGTTGACATTGATAACCATGAAATAATACAAATATGAAATTGTATTGTATGCGTTTTTTTAAAATAAAAAAATCAATTCAGCGAATAAATAGTTAGAAAACCTACATCTCGCCTTGACTGCAGAATATCTATACCTCTCCTCTCACAACAACAAACGACATTTCGTCAACTAGCTTTTTGTCTGCACGTTACTCGAAGAACAGGTGGCCGCATACGAGTCGAGAGAAATGCGAATAGCATTTTGGGCGGCAGAGCTACCATCTTTCGTCAACTAGCTTTCCAACTGAACGTATTACTGTGATTCAAACAAGCCGAGGCAAGGTTTGCGTAGCAAAGCTTGGGA
>JAZSOQ010000130.1:0-16984 GCA_045537015.1 Eubacteriales bacterium | reverse complement strand
TTTGCTTCCCGTTTCTTTCTGTAAACATAGGCGTTTCTCCTTGCTTTTTCTTGCACCTATATTATACCATATTTTTGTTTTTCTGTAAAGTACGACAAAGGGCTCAGAACTTTCGTCCTGAACCCTTTGTCAGTGGTCTGACACGATGCATCGCATCGTGTTTTTCTTTTTGGTGACCCGTTTCGCAGAAGAGATCTCTGCAAATTGTAAATATCTAAAGTCAAGCGATTGATTATACTAGCAAACCACGCTTCGACAAACAAATAATCACAAGCAATTTGCATTTGGCGCGCGGAAGCAGACAATCAATTATAATTAACATATTAAATTAAATCAAACTCACACTTTATGAGTATTCGCTTCACAGCGCGACAAATACTTCGATCTCTCGTACGGCTCTCTTTTGCCAAATAAAGAACAAGCATTTCACCGCCAAACGTCATTTCTGCGCTTGGCGGTATTTTTATTTAATTCGGAAATATCAGCGTAGTCAACGCTTTTCTCTGTCCCTCTGTGGGCAGCCGCATCTTTCCATTATTCAAGAGCGCAACGATGCAATGGAGAAGGAACCAACCGTCGGAATGGAAAACGAACTGCGATTCATACTCCTTGACCTTTCGCATGTGATTGGGAACCGAATCAAGAACTGCGGCAACATAAGGCTTCTTTATCTCCTCAAAGGTCTCGCGGTACTTGATCTTGAGCTTTTCGCCAACGCTCAGAAGCTTATTCTTGATCTCATTATTCGCAAGAATAACGATCTGCCAAGACGATTTGAAATTTCCCTCATAATCGCCGTTGGTTTTAACATATCCTCGTTCCGCAAGGTATGCGTATTCATCTCTTGAAAGCATTTCGCCGTCATCCTCGCGATCGAAAAGCGAAAGAACGCGCTGGGTCTCATCAGCTAAAATATAACCGTGATGCTCGCCGCGGTCGCTCCACTCGCTGTCGATCTGCCAAAGGTAATACTTCTTGTTGCCGCCCCACATAGGACCGCACCAATTTCTCATATGGACATAATCGTCCGGCAGTTTCATCTTCTCGTCAACAACGGTAGCGTTGACAATATTGTGTCCTCCGTCGGGCCTGATGGTTGCGACCTCCTCGAATTTGATGCTATCATCCATAAGCGCCTCACCCGAGCGTGCCGCGATAAAGGGGATCAGCGCCCATAGCAGGAAGTTGTGGTCTCCGCGCGGATTATCCGAAAGCGAGATCTCCCCTTCTGTCTGTCCGCACCAAATATCGGGATCATCCAAAAGCCCCGAGGAAGTCAATTCATCGTAAAGATCGTTTGCAAAAAGGCTCGCTGCGCGTTTATACATTGCATCCTTCATTCTCAAAAGCTCCGCATCGGGCTCGCTGATGATGAAATTAACGATATATCCGTCTTTTCTTGAGCATAAAAGCCCGTATTCCTCGAGCGCTTCGACCTCGCTTTCAACAAAGACGGGCGAAACGCCAAGATCATCCGCGATCTCGTTTACACTCTTTGCTTGGTTGCGAACGCAGTAGCAGATATTCTGCGCAAGCGCCGAACGAAGGTAATCCGTTGCGCTCTTCACGCCGGAATTGCCATTTATGCCAACTGCGCTAAACTTTATCGGATTAAACTTCAATTCACTTGTTTTTCTCATAGTACTCATACCTCTTTTCAATTCTTTTTTGGCTTCAAACAAGTGCCATTTGACCGTGCCGAGAGGAATATCGAGCTCTTTGGCTATTTCAGCCTGCTTGCGGTTTTCAAAATAATATGCGATCACGATCCTTCGCTGCAGCTTCGAAAGATATGCGATCTCGCTCTGCAGGTGGCGCATCGCCTCGCGATTATCGTCTTCGCCGAGTGCATCGGGATCGGTGAGCGTCTCCGCAATGTCATCAAGCGACACGCCAACGGTGCTTTTAGCCGTATCGCGGTAGTAATTGCTCAGCGTATTGTGTGCTATCGTCCAAATAAACTTGCCCGCGTCTTCAATGTCATCCTTGACGATGAGCGCGCGAAACGCCCTGAGTACGATCTCTTGCGAAAGATCCTCTGCGTCCTGCTCGTTTTTGCACCGTTTCAGCGCAAAGCCGAATATAGGCTTCAGATATTCAGTTATGAGCTTTTCGGCATCTTGTCTGTTCATTTGTTTTCACCTCTTGAAAGCTTTCACCCATATAGACACGGAAATCAGAAAAGGTTGGTACTTTTTTATAATTATATCATATTTTTTTCGAATAGTCTATCCCGCCGGACTTTTTTGTCTTGACAACCGCGAAGAAAACCATTATAATATAGTCAATAAATCAAAACGGAGGCCATACCATGGCAAGACTCAAATTCGGATGGGGCGAGGTTTCGCTCGTTCCCGAGGGTAAAAAGATAAATTTAGCGGGGCAGTTTTATGAAAGGATCACGGACGAGGTGCGCGACCCGATCTCGGTCACCGCACTTGCAGTTGAAGGCGATGATATTGCCATCTTTTGCGCCTGTGATCTCGTAAGCACCAGCTTTGCTTTGCTTGAATCTGCAAGAAATATACTTAAAAATATCGAAGGATTCCCCTACGACAAGGTGATCGTCAGCGCGATCCATTCGCACACGTCGCTTTCCTACGCGCGCGCAGACGACTCTTACGGCAGCACGCTTAACGTGCTCTCAAAATATGCTCCCGAGGGCGTCGGATATGACGAGTTCGCCAAGGACGATTCGGGTGATCTGCTCGACGGCGAGGCGGCTCATGCATTTTTGGCACAGAAGATCGCCGAGGCGGCCTTACTTGCTTACAATGATCTGAAATTCGGCAAATATACCGCAGGATTCGGACGTGCGGCTGTCGGAATGTGCCGCCGCGTTTGCTACGACGACGGAAGTGCGAAGATGTGGGGCGACACGAATTTCGCGAATTTTACCGAGCTTGAAGGCGGAAACGACAGCGGGATCGAGATGCTTTTCATCACTGATGAGAATGAAAAACTCACGGGCGTCGTTGCCAATCTCGCCTGCCCCTCGCAGGTGCTTGAGCACAGAAACATCATCTCCGCTGATTTTTGGGGCGACGTTAAGAAGAACCTCCGCGCGAAATTCGGCGAAGGCATCTTCCTGCTCCCTCTCTGCTCTCCTGCAGGAGACCAGTGCCCGCGCGATATGATCCGCTGGGTCGAGCCCGAAAGCCCGATCAACGACCCCAACATAATCCGCGAAAACGTACCCGTGCGCCGTGCCGATCCTTCCATGTTCGACGAAAAGGGCTGTGTCCGCGCCGCTCGCAGGATCACGGACGAGATCCTTTACGCTTATGACGAGATCGATTCATACACCGATGAGGCAGAATTTGCGCATAAAGTCATCGATCTTGACATTCCTCTCCGCCGCGTTACCATCGAGGAAAAAGACCGTGCGCTTGAGGCGATCAAGTCCTTCTTTGAGAAGCACACCGGTGATCTCACCTTCAAGGATAACGCCGCGATGCACGTCCACGCGGGAACCGTGGCAAGATACGAGGTTCAGCAGACCGTGGATACCGACCCGATCGAGATCCACATCCTCCGCCTTGGTGACATTGCCTTTGCGACCAACCCTTACGAGCTTTTCCTTGATTACGGCAACCGCATCCGCTCGCGTAGCAAAGCTGCACAGACCTTCCTCATTCAGCTCTGTTGCGGAAGCAAGGGATACCTGCCGACAGAAAAAGCCGAAAAGGGCGGTCACTACTCCGCATACGTTTCCAGCGGCACCGCAGGACACGAGGGCGGCGATCTGCTTGTAAGGAAGACCCTTACCGAGATCAATAAAATGTTTGATTAAATTAAAAAATCTCTTGACAAAGCAAGAGAAATAGTATATAATAATAGCAGAGGGACACCGATGACGGTTGCTTCCTTCGCTAAGTTATAAAGATAACCGCGATGTAGTCAGCAGGGCGGTTATCTTTTTTTGTTATTATTTCTAAAACAGGTAATGATGGCAATGATAAGCATAGCGATCTTGATCAGATCGTCCCACGTTACGTACTCCATAATACCACCTCCCTCCTTGCGGAGGAAGGCAAAAAGATGACACTTCCTCCGAATGAGAGGAAGCAACCGCCACCGAAATGGTGTCCCTGAGGGCTTTCGCCGAAATTATTATAGCACGATATTGATTCAATGTCAAGTATATTATCGAAAAGGAAGAGATCCGAAAACCTCTTCCTTGTTTTTTTACTTATAAATAAATATAAGGCACGATCTCTTTAGCAATAAGCGCCTTTTCCTCATCTGTGGGAACAGAGAAAGGCTTACGGCAGTTGCCGAAGTTCATTCCGATCTGGTTGAGGACTTCCTTCTCTGCCTGCATTACGCCGACCTTGCAGAGGATAGCGATGATGCGGTTGACTTCCTTCTGAAGCGCCTGCGCCTCTGCGATCTTGCTTTCGGCAAAGAGAGCACGGATCTTAACGAACTTATCCGCCATAAAGTTATAAGTGCTTCCAACGCCGCCGTCAGCGCCCATCGAAAGGCCGCACAGGAACATCTCGTCGAAGCCGTTGTAAACGACCTTGTCAGGGAACGCCGCCTTGCATTGCTCGAGCATAAAGAAGTCGTTCGAGGTGAATTTGAGTCCCACGAACTTATCGTCCGAGAGGAATTTCGCCATCTCCGCGATACCCATATTTACGCCCGAGAACGCGGGGAAATGGTAGACGAGCATTGGGATCGCCGATGATTCCGCAAGTCGGAAATAATAATCCTTGATCTCATTAAAGCTGAATTTGTAATAGAAGGGAGCAACAGATGAGATCGCATCGTAGCCGAGGGCGTTTGCGTGATCGGCAAGAGTGTGCGCCTCGTCCTCGGAAATCGAGCCGATATGCGCGATCAGAGTCTTTTCGGGAGCCGTCGCCTTGACGATCTCCATGACCTGCTTGCGCTCCTCTGTGGTGAGAAGGAACGCCTCAGCGGTGCTTCCGCAGACGTAAAATCCGTC
Source organism: Eubacteriales bacterium (assembly GCA_045537015.1). Taxonomy (GTDB): domain Bacteria; phylum Bacillota; class Clostridia; order Oscillospirales; family CAG-272; genus CAG-390. Next base: position 12,030 of record JAZSOQ010000130.1, on the reverse strand, counting down.
CGCGCCCATATTTACGTTGTGCTTGACGAGCGCCTCGAGTGCTTTTTCGTTGATCTTGTTATTCTCATCAAACGGAGTCAGAAGCGCGGTAAAAATACCTTTGAATTTTTCCTGCATGATTCACCTCAAAATACGTTCTTTGTTGTATTTTCGTTCTCGGGAAGGAGAACGTCTTCGGGATAAAAGCTGTATCCGCGGATGAACGCCTTATCTGCATCGTCCTTGATATAGTTGACAACATAGATCTCGCCGTCCTCGAACTGCACCCATCCGGTATAGCCGAGGTCGGGACTCGGGTTGCGGTCATAATCGAGCGGCACAATGCGGACGCGCTGTTCTCTTCTGCCCGTGGCTTCGATACTGTCGCGGCTCATAAATGCGGCGAAGGTATTCTGCGTTCCCGCGGGAATATAGCGGTAGGTGACCATAACTCTGCCGTCCGCAAGGAAGCCCGAGACCGGGCGGTGTCCGCTGTCCATCGAAGTATTATATATCTCCGACCAGGTCGCTCCGCCGTCAGCAGAGAGGACTTTGAGGATCGGATGACCCTTGACGGAATTTTCACGAAGGTATGCCACGAGCTTACCTTCCTCATATTCGAGGATCGATACCTCGCAGAGGTTATATTTCGGATCGGCGGCAACCGTCACGCGGTCGGACCAGGTTTTTCCGCCGTCGTCGCTGTACCAGAGATACTGTTCGAGCTTGCTTGTTTCCGCGTTTTTGAAATGCGCCGCAATGATGAGTCTGCCGCTGCTCAGCTGACGGTATTTATCGGGAACGATTCCGCAAAACGGAAGTCTGATCGGATCGCTCCAACTCTCACCTTCTCCGTCGCCGAGCCAGAGCCAATTTTCCGCCTCGCGATTTTCATTGCCGTAGATCTTGTCGCAGATGATGGCAAGGCTGCCGTCATTTAGCTTCGAGATACGTGCGCAGTTGAAATACTCGCCCGCGCTTCCTTTTTCGGTGAGCGGCTTCTTTTGCGACCAGGTTCTGCCACGGTCAAGGCTTTCGGTAACCATCACGCGCGCCGCCTCGCGGTTCTTGTGATGCTCGCATTCCGAGAACACGCAGATCAGCTTTCCGCCGTCGGTGAGCACCACATCGGGCCAAGCCTCGTATATCGAATCGTCGCGGCTGACGTTGAATTTTTGAATCATTTAGTCTTCTTTCTTCTTTTTAAGAGCTACTGCTGCCGCTGCTGCACCCACTACTGCCGCAGCGGACATAGCGGATGCGCCACAGCCCTTCTTTTCGGGTGCAGGCTCGGTCGTCTCGGGAGCGGGCTCGGTCACTACGGGAGCAGTTGTGGTTTCTATGGGAGCTTCGGTCGTTTCAACGGGAGGCTCGGTCTCCTCGGATGCTCCGCCGTCAGCCTTCCAACCGGTAAGCTGAGTAATAAGCTCAATGAGGGCGTCTCCGCGGCTGATATAGGATTCAGCTGTGGGATGGCTTGCGATTCCCTTCTCGTTTGCATCACACGCTTTGAGCTGGAGGAAGGTTATATGCGTATCGCCTGCTGAGCGAAGTTCATTAACAACGCTCTTGATCTGAGCCATCCAACCCGCGCTCATCATACCGTATGCATAAATGATCTCCGCATTCGGGTTCTTTGCGCGGACGTCAAGCAGGAATGCCTTTACACCCGCCATAAACTCGTCCTTGGAAAGGTTAGTTACGGTGCCGGAAGCATCGTTGGTACCGGCATTGATAACGATAACGTCAGCCTGACGCTTGAAGTCATACTTGACACCCTCGAGGTTATAGTCGTCGAGAGATGCGTAAAGCAGAGGAATGAGTCGCTCGGTGGTATTGCCGTAGTTGCGGACGACACCGCGTCCCGAAACTGCGATCACGTGGTAATCTGCACCAAACGCATTTGCGATGTACTCGGAATAGGTCTTGGTTGCGTCCTCGGTAGCGGTGCTCCATGCTGAAGAAGTGCTTGCCTCTGCGGAAGCGGAATAGCCGACGGTGATAGAGTCGCCGACGAATTCGATAAGCTTCGACTTCTGTGCGGGGGGAGCAAGCTTTTCGCCGTCATTGAGCTTCAGCGAAACGAGAGCCGCGGTCGAGGAACGCGCATTGCTTCTCTTAACAACACGGATGGTATAAGTGTTGTTGGGGTCAAGACCTTCGGCAAGAGTAACGGTCTGGTTAGCCTTGGTCAATGCGACGTCGGGCTGCTCTACGCCGTTGATGAAGATCTTGATATACGCAGTATCGCCTCCGCCGGGAGCATTCGACGCGATCTCTGCGCGCACGCCGCTGCCCTTGAAGCTGAATTCAAATCCCGATGCCGACCAGTTGAAGAAGTGCTTTCCGTCAACGGAATAGGTTCTTCCGAGCCAACGAACTTCGTTCTCAATATCGAAGAAGAGCTTTGCGGGATTGGTTGTGGTTACGGTTGCGGTATACACTTCCTCTTTCACTCCGTTTGCAGAAATAATTTTTACGTAGAAGGTATTGGTTTCCTTATAGAGTCTTACGGGATTTGCGATCTCCTTGGTGAGTTCCTTATCGGCATATACCTTGAAGGTGTTGCCCGCAGATGTGGTGATCGCTACCTTATATTCGTCCCCCGTCACGCTGTCCTTGAGAGTCTTTGCGCTTTTATCAACGGTACCCGTGCTCGGTACACCGTCGATAACGGACTTTGCGGGGTCATCCTTGGGGCTTCTGTATGTATTATCCTTCATATCGAAAGGAGTAGTCGACTTGGGAATTGAGATGTCGGTGGGGATATTGTCGAAAAGGTTACCCTTTACGACAAACTTCGAGCCGAGATCAAGCGCATCGGTCGCACCGTGGATAGCAATAAAGTTCTCCGAAGCAACGCCGGTTACCTTGAATACGTTATCAATGATGTTGAAATATACGTTATCGCTCTTGATCTGAGGTACGATGATGTTGTTGTTCGATGCAACGCCTGTATCGTTGTCAACAAACACGTTGTTCGTGATATTTACGGTAACCTTGGAACATCCTGCGACATTCTTAACAATATTGTGTCCGCCTGCACCCGAGGTGAGGTTGCAATTGAGGACCTGATTTGTCTTCTGTCTGAACATCGAGTCACGTATGGTATAGATTGCCTCGCCGCCCGCCTGGACAACAGTGGACATAGCGATGAAGCCGAACATCTGCTTGGTGGATGCCGAGTCAAAGTAAATACCGGACGCGTCCATAGCGTCAACGTCAAGGTTGAAGCCGGGAGCGGTGGTCTGACCTTCAAAACGGATATTTTCGCAGATAAGATTGCGCGAATAATCGTTCACAGCTTTGTCGGGGTAATAGGAATAACAATAGAAGGGGCCGTTGTTTGCGGTCGTGTAGCCGTAAACAAGCATATTCTTATATGTAAGGGTAATGTTACCCGCCTCGCCGTAGTTCGAGCGGAACATTCCCGCGCCCGAAACCGCCATGCCGTCGAAGGTCACGTTGTGGCAATCGTAAACCGCCTTGTTGTTGGCATTGATTCCTACGTGCCAGCTTGTGGTAAGAACTGCTTCGCCCTCGCCTCTCTGAGGATTGCGGGTCCAGTCGTCGGTCTTCTCTGCACCCTTAACGTTCGGGTCGATGCCCGCCTTGGGGCCGAGGAAGGTGACGTCCTTGGTGATGGTCACGGATTCGTTGTAAGTACCTGCGGCAAGAATGATAGTTCCGCCCGCGGGAACAGCCTCGAGCGCTGCACTTACCTTTGCAAAGCCGGTCGTACCGATTATTACCGAATACGCCTTTTCACCTATCTTAACGTCAGCGGCTGTGCCGTCTGCGGCAGTCAGCGATGCGTCAACAACGACTGTGTCGCCGGGCAGAGCATCTGCCGATACATTCAGCGCAAAGGGAAAAAGCGCCAATAAAAGTGAAGCTGTCAAAAATGCGGAAATTAAGCGTTTCATACTTATTCCTCCTATAAATGTTGATAACATCATTATATCATAATATTATCATTTGGTCAATAAAAAAACAAAAATTCGCCGCACCGTCGGCGAATTTTTACCTCACTTCTTCACTCTTACCTATTACCTCTTACCTCAAAAAAGCAGCCCCTTCCTTACGGACGGGACTGCAGTTTTTCGAAAGGTTTTACCTTTGATTACTCAGCGTCAGCAGCTGCTTCCTCTTCAACCTCTTCGATCTCGATCTCATCGCAGAGCTCGTCATCGAGGCAGTAGTCTTCGCAATCGCAGCAGTCGCAATCGCAGCAATCGCAATCACAGTCGCAGCAGAAGTAGCCTGCCTTCTTGAGAAGTGCATAAAGAGCAACGCCTGCAGCACCGATAGCAGCGATAATACCAAGGGTAATGCCAACTATCTTCCAATAGTTAGTCTTTTCTTCTTTCTTCTGGAACAGAAACATGATAAATACCTCCAAAATAATTTTTTTGCAATTATATTATATCATATTTTTGTAAAAAAGCAACACTTTTTCGAAGAATTTTATAATTATTTTTCAAACATTAAAAATCCACTCATTTTTTTGCGCCAAAAGTATTTATTTTTTCCAAGTTTTATGATAAAATATATAATAGGTAAATTTGCGGAGTAAAAAATGACTTATAACAAAGCAGTCGCGCTTCTTTGTGAAGCAGGGATCGAAAATGCGGAGACCGACGCCGCCATACTCTTTGAGCATTTCGCGGGCGTACAAAGGCACACTCTGCCCTTCCGCAAAAATGAGGAAATCGAGAGCGAAGAATTAGCTTCCGCACTCGATCGCAGACTCGCGCGCGAGCCGTTGCAATACATCATCGGCGAATGGGAATTCTGCGGGCTTCGCTTCACACTCAACTCCGATTGCCTCTGCCCGCGCCCCGACACCGAGCTGATAGTCGAGCTCGCGCTCAAAAATCTGCCGCAGTGCGCGCATTTTTGCGACGTTGGCACGGGAAGCGGAGCAATAGCTGTTTCGACAGCACATTACAGAAAAGACACGACCGCAGAAGCTTTCGATATCAACGAAAACGCCCTCTCTGCCGCCTCCCGTAACGCGGAGATAAACGGCGTTGCGGACAAAATAAAGTTTACCGTGGCAGACGCGCTTTCTTCGGATTTTCTCGAAGGTAAGAAGTTCGACGCCATCATCTCTAATCCCCCCTACATCCCCGCCGACGTGATCCCCACTCTTGCGCCCGAGGTGCTTCTTGAACCTCACCGCGCACTTGACGGCGGCGATGACGGACTCATCTTCTACCGCGCGATCACCGAAAAGGCGAGATCTGCGCTCAGCACCGGCGGCTTCGTCCTTTACGAGGTCGGCATCGGTCAGGCAGAGAACGTTGCGCGGATCGGCGAAGCAAACGGCTTCACAGCGGAAATATACCCCGACCTCTCGGGCATCGACCGCGCAGTTTTATTACGAAAAATCTAACTTTGGAAGGTACCTTTATATGAAAATCGCAGTTCTCGCGGGTGGTCTTTCCCCCGAAAGAGATGTATCCCTAACCTCGGGCTCGCTCATCGCGACCTCACTTTCAAGATCGGGGCACGCAGTCGCCCTCGTTGATCTTTATCTCGGACTTAAAAACATTCCGGACAACATCGAAAGCCTTTTTGTCAAGGGCAAAAGCTATTCCTACAAGGTCGAAACCGCCGAGCCCGACCTTGAAGCTCTAATTGCTTCAAACGGCGACAGACGCGCGCCGATAGGCGAAGGAGTTCTCGAGATCTGCCGCGCGGCAGACGTCGTCTTCCTCGCGCTTCACGGCTCGATCGGCGAAAACGGTCAGCTCCAAGCGACCTTTGACTGTCACGGAATCAAAAAATACACCGGAACAGGCTACATCGGCGCGCTTCTTTCGATGGATAAGGACATCTCGAAGCGCCTTATGGTCGAGGCGGGAGTTAAAACTCCCCGCTGGGTCTACGTTGACACCACCCACCCGAACGCAAAGGAGATCGCCGCGACAGTCGGACTCCCCTGCGTCATCAAGCCCGCATCCTGCGGCTCGAGCGTCGGTGTTTCGATAATCAACAGTGTTGATCAGATCGACGAGGCGATCAAGGCTTCGGCAAAATACGAGCGTTTCCTGCTTGCTGAGGAAATGATAAAGGGACGCGAATTCACAATCGCAATTCTCGATGGCAAGGCACTTCCTCCCGTTGAGATCATTCCGAAATGCGGCTTTTACGATTATAAAAACAAATACCAAAGCGGACTCACCGAGGAGATCTGCCCCGCGCATCTCACCGATGACGAAAACAAACGCCTCGCCGATGCCGCGCTCGCCGCATTCTCGGCACTCCGAATGGAAATGTACGGCAGAGCCGATTTCATCCTCGGCTCGGACGGCGAATTCTATTGCCTTGAGGTCAACGCCCTTCCCGGCATGACCCCCACATCGCTCTTGCCCCAGGAGGCTGCCGCAGTCGGCATCGGATATGATGAACTTTGCGAGCTTCTTGTCAAATTAGCCTATAAAAAGGAGTAAAAACTATGCTGTATTCAAAGGAAGTTGATCAAAGCGGACTCGTCCGCTACGGAATTCTCGGACTCGGTATCGGAATGGCACATGTTGGAGCGGCAGCTGCCTCGAACAAGTGCATCCTCTGCGCAGTTGCAGACCTCGATGAGGCGCGCCGCGAGAATTTCAAAGCCGAATATCCCGACGTTCCCGCATATAACACACTCGAGGAAATGCTCGCAGCGGAAAACCTCGACGCAGTCAGCATCTGCCTGCCCACGGGTATGCACGCCGATTACGCGATCCGCGCAATGGAGGCGGGTGTTCACGTGCTCGTTGAAAAGCCAATCGACGTGACAGTCGAAAAGGCTCTTCCCGTCATCGAGGCGGCAAAAAAGACCGGCAAAAAGTGCGGCGTCGTTTTCCAGAACAGATACAATTTCGGAATGGATCCCGTCTGGGAGGGGCTTTCGGACGGCACTCTCGGCAAGATCTTCCTTGGCACCTTTGCCGTTAAATGGCACCGCGACGACGCATACTACGCCGCAAACGGCGGTTGGCGCGGCACCTGGGAGATGGACGGCGGCGGATCCTTGATGAATCAGTCGATACATACCGTCGATCTTATGCTTCAGATCATGGGCAAGCCGAAGTCGATCACCTCGCAGATGCGCCTTTGCAATCACAACATCGACAGCGAGGATCTCACCGTTTCGACCCTCACCTTTGAGTCGGGCGCGGTTGCGACATTTACAAGCACCACCTGTGCCTACCCCGGCATCTGCACCGAGATCTCGCTGACCTGCGAGAACGGATACGTTGCCCTTGACGCCGACAAGCTCACAATGTGGAAGCTCCGCGGCGCGGCACCCGAAGAGGAAGCCGAGAAGCTCGCGCGCTACTCTGTCGGCAACCGCAAAGCGCAGAAGCTCTGCCGCGGCAGACTTTTCGGACACAAGAGAGTTGTTGACGATTTCTGCGCCGCGATCCTCGAGGACCGCGATCCCGCAGTCACGGTCGAGGAAGGACTTCTTCCCCTTCGCGTCATCTGCGCGGCTTACGAGTCAGCAAAGAGCGGAAAAACAATATTTTTTGATTGATTTTTCGATTTTTTTCGCGCTACCTATTGAAATTAAGTGAAAAAAGTTATATAATATTTTATTATATTTGTTATCGGAGGTGCCAATATGGATCCCAATGTAAGACCCGATTCTATGGAAAGAATCACAAATTTTGAACTCGCAAATAAATTTATCGAAGAGCAGGTTGCCGCCGTCAGAGCACAGGTGGGCGACAAGAAGGTCCTTCTGGCGCTTTCGGGCGGAGTTGACAGCTCTGTCGTTGCCGCGCTTCTTATCAAAGCGATCGGCAAGCAGCTCGTCTGCGTTCACGTAAACCACGGACTTATGCGCAAGGGCGAAAGCGAAGCCGTTATCGAGATGTTCGGCAAGACCCTTGAGGCAAACCTTGTTTACATCGACGCTACCGATCGCTACCTTGATCTCCTTGCAGGCGTTTCCGACCCCGAGACCAAGAGAAAGATTATCGGCAAGGAATTCATTGAAATTTTCGCAGAGGAAGCAAGAAAGCTCGAAGGCATCTCCTTCCTCGCGCAGGGCACCATCTACCCCGATATTCTCGAGTCGGTAAAGCAGGCAGAGGGCAAAAAGGCAGTCAAGTCGCATCACAACGTCGGCGGACTTCCCGAGGACCTCAAGTTCGAGCTCGTTGAGCCCATCAAACTCCTCTTCAAGGATGAGGTAAGAGTAGTCGGCGAGGCTCTCGGACTTCCCCATGCAATGGTATACCGTCAGCCCTTCCCCGGCCCCGGACTCGGCGTTCGCTGCCTCGGTGCGATCACCCGCGACCGTCTGCACGCACTCCGCGAGGCAGATGCTATTCTCCGTGAGGAATTCGACATCTGCGGTCTTGCGGAAAAGGTATGGCAGTATTTCGTTATCATTCCCGATATGAAGTCTGTCGGCGTAAAGGACGAAAGCCGCTATGAAGGCTGGCCCGCGATCATCCGCGCCGTAAACACCAAGGACGCCATGACCGCCACCATCGAGGAGATCCCCTACGCAGTTCTCCACAAGATCGTAAACAGAATCACAACCGAAGTAGAAGGCATCAACCGCGTCCTCTACGACCTCTCGCCTAAGCCTACGGGCACGATAGAGTGGGAGTGATCTTTATAACCAATCCCCGAAAGCTTAACCGCTTTCGGGGATTTTTGTATTTGATAAAACCATCCGGCGCGGACAAATGTTAATAATTTGTTACATATATATATATATATATAAACTATTGACAAAATGTTATAATTGTGATATAGTAATGGAGAACTTTTAGAAAGGCGGTAAGAATCATGAAAAGAATTCTTGCAATTATGCTCTCTCTGCTGACTATAGCAGCAGTCTTCGCACTCCCCATGAACGCAGCTGATCCTACTGTTGTCACCAACGGTCTCGTTATCCACTATGACGGTGCAAACAACACCGGTAATGGGCAGGATAAGAATGTCGCTATCTGGAAGGACATCACCGGCAACAATAACGACTTCAGCATTGCCCTCGATAATGTCAACCAGTGGACCGACAACGCTCTCCATGTTGACGGTGCTTTCTTCTACTTCCCCGACAAGGCTCTTGAAGTTGTTAACGGCACTGCTTGGACTGTTGAGATCACCTTCGGTAAGATCGAGCTCCTCGGCACTAACTACGACACCTTCATCTTCTCCGACAACGACCACTTCTCGATCTTCCGTCGTACCAAAAACGACAGCCTCGAGTTCAAGGGCAACGATGCAACGGCTGAGCGTGTTGTTATCGCTGACGGCAACAACCTGATGAACGAGTCTACCGTTACTGTTACTTATACCCTTAGCGGTATGGTTCGCATCTATGTTGACGGCGTGCTGATGGGCGAAATGCCCCAGAACGGCAAGGCAATGGAAGCCGACTCCCTCGCTCTGGGTCACATCGATTCCAAGCGTTACTGGACCGGTGACATTCACAGCATTCGTTTCTACGATCGTGAGCTGACCGCTGCTGAGGTTGCTCAGAACTCTGAGTCTGACGCTGTTAAGTACTACGGCAAGGTTGTTGAGACCGAGGCTCCCGAGACCACCCAGGCTCCCGAGACCACTGAGGCTCCCGAGACCACCGAGCCCATAACTCCTCCCACCACGGGTGACTCCTCGATCATCTTCGTAATTCTCGCAGTTGTTTCGGTAGCAACCATCGCAGTTGTTTCCAAGAAGCGTTTTGAGGAATAATTCATCCGAAAAAATCCCCGAATGCTTGACCTTTCGGGGATTTTTGATATTTGATAAAACCATCCGAATCCGCAAAATCATTACAAGTTTGTTAAATATATACGCACACACATATATATGCCATATTGACAAATCGTTAAGATTGTGCTATTATTATATTACTATTAAAAATTGGAGGATATACCAATGAAATTCGCTTACAGATTTCTTGCATTGGCACTCGTTGCCATTACACTCCTCGGTTCCCTCGCGGCTTGCGCCGATACCAAGGAACCCGTTACCGACGAAACTACCGCATCCAACGCTTCGACTGAGGCTCCCGCAGCCACCACCGAGGCAGAAGCTACCACCGAAAGTCCCTACGACGAAAATGGCTATCTCAAGAGTTCTCTCCCCGATGAACTTGATTTCGGCGGCGCAGAAGTCACCGTTCTTTGGTGGAACGACGTTGAACAGCCCGAATTCTTCGTTGAAAACACCAATGGCGAGCTTATCAACGACGCTATCTGGCAGCGTAACACAAACGTTGAGGCAAAGATGGGCGTCAAGCTCAACTGGATCGACATCAAGGGTCAGTACAACAGCGACGGTGAAAACTACGCAAATTACGTTGGCAATGCATACGCTTCCGGCAGCGATCTCTACGACCTTATGTCCGCGCACTCCAGAACCATGGCGCTCACCGCAATGTATGGCTACTGCGCAGAGATGACAAAACTCGATTATCTTGATTTCGAAAAGCCCTGGTGGCCTGAGGTTATGCTTGATACCGCTACCATCAACGATAAGCTCTACTTCGTAACCGGTGACGTATCTACCAACTCCATCCACCAGATGTACGTCATGTTCTTCAACAAGGACGTTCTTAAGAATTATTCCGGACTTATTGAGCCCTCCCAGCACGTTGACGAAGGCACTTGGACCATGGAAACCCTCTTTACGATGACAAGCGGCCTCTACAACGATCTTAACAATGACCAGAAAGCAAACAAAGATGACTTCTTCGGATTCACTTCCCTTAACTGGCACTTTGACGCTATCTACTACGGTTGTGGCATGACAATGCTTGAAAAGGATCCCGATCCCGCAAAGCTCCTTAAGATCGCTGACGACTGGACCTCCGAAAAGGCTATCTCCCTCGGCAGTGCTGTTGGCGAATGGATCAAGAAGGGCGATGCTTACTTAGACACCAGCAATTACGCTAACATTTTCGTAAACGGCAGATCTCTCCTGGTTATGGCACGTCACCACGACATTGCCTCTATAATTTCCGATGCCGGATTCAAATACGGTATAGTTCCGATGCCTAAGTATGACAAGGATCAGGAAAAACACATCACTTGTGTTGGTAACCCCGTTTCTCTCTACTCTATTTACGCTCTCTCGAAGGATGCAAACCGCGCAGCAGCAGTTCTTGAGTGCTGGGCAAGCGAAGCTTACCGCACCACCACTCCCGCAGTATTCGAGAACACCTTTAAGCTCAGACTCTCCGAGACCTCGACCGAGTCCCGTATGTATGACCTCATCCGTTCGGGCGTTACCTTCGACCTCTGCCGTTTCTTCAACAGACAGCTCAGCAGTATGGGTAGCGAATGGTACAAGTGCGCAACCACCGCAGGCAACTGGGCTTCCACAAGTGCAGCTCTCATGAGATCTATTCCCGCAAAGCTTCAGGACATCGCAGACAGCTTCAATAAAATCAACAACTGATAATCATATCTAAACGCATCCCCCGAAAGCTTAACCGCTTTCGGGGGATTTTTTGTAAATTGCACAAAAACGATATTGACAAAATCGAAAATTTATGCTATTATTATATTATCAATAAATATTGGAGGAATTACCAATGAAAAAGACAGCAAGATACATATCTCTGTTACTTGCATCGCTTATGATTCTCGCACTGCTTGTCGGTTGCGCTGAAACCAACGATCCCGAGGCAGAGACCACTCTCGCTCCCGCGGCTACCGAAGCTCCCGGCGTTGCAGATGCAGAAACCACCGAAAGCCTCTATGATGAAAACGGCTACCTCAAGAGCTCTCTTCCCGATGAGCTTGATTTCGGCGGGGAGACCATCACCGTTCTTTGGTGGACAGACGTTGAAAATCCCGAGTTCTTCGTTGAAGAAGCGACCGGTGATATGATCACCGACGCAATATTCCAGCGTAATGCAAACGTTGAATCCCAGATGGGCGTAACGTTTGAATGGGTAGGCATCAAGGGTCAGTATAACAACGGCGTCGGTCAGGATTACGCCAACCACGTGGGTAACCTGTACGCTTCCGGCGACTCTACCTACGACATTATGTCGGCACACTCCCGTACCATCGCGCTCACCGCTAT
>JAZSOQ010000001.1:0-4505 GCA_045537015.1 Eubacteriales bacterium | reverse complement strand
ACGATCCGACTTCTTGCTTTTTCTTGCACCTATATTATACCATATTTTTGTTTTTCTGTAAAGTACGACAAAGGGCTCAGAACTTTCGTCCTGAACCCTTTGTCAGTGGTCTGGAATTTCCTCGCAGAAATGCGAGGAAATTTTCATTTATGTAACCATTTTTCTCATAAAATGTGTTATACTATTAGTAAGAAGCCAAAAGGAGGTGCGCAGGATGTCCAAGACAGTTTATATCGTTATCAGCCAGACGGGCACGGCTTTGTCGCGCATACTGAAATTCGTCACGGGCGCGAAATACAATCACGCCTCGATAAGCCTCGATCCCGGTCTGAACACTATGTACTCCTTCGGCAGGACCAACCCCTATAACCCCTTCCACGGCGGATTTGTCACCGAGTCCCCTCACTACGGCACTTTCAAGCGCTTTTCGGGCACGAAGGTCGAGGTGCTTTCGATCGCGGTCTCCGAGGGGCAATATATCAACCTCGGGCAGATGCTTGAAGGTATGGCAAAGAACAAAAAGCGATACCACTATAATTACCTCGGACTTTTCCTTGCAGGCGCGAAGATCCATTACAAGCAGGCAAATTCCTATTATTGTTCCGAATTCGTCAAGGAAATGCTCGTCCGAAACGGCATCCGCGAAGCCCGCGAGCTCGCCGACATTGTCGAGCCGATGCTCTTCCTCACCCTCCCCAACGCCAATCACGTGTATAGCGGTAAGCTGAAGGATTTTGCGAATAAAAAAGCGGCTGAATAAGCCGCTTTTTTATTAATTTTTTCTTAACCCCCTTGACAAACCGAATAAACTGTATTATAATAATAGTACACTAATACAAAAGGAGTGATGAAATGACTTGGACGCTTGACAAATCCCGTCCGATATGCCCGCAGATCTGTGAGCTGATCTGTGCCGCTGTTGCAAACGGAGAGTTTTCGGCGGGGGAAAAGCTGCTTTCGGTGAGAGAGATCGCGCTTCTGGCGGGTGTCAATCCCAACACGGTTCAAAAGTCCTTCGAGGAGCTTGAACGCCGCGGGGTGATCCACTCGGTTCGCTGCTCGGGGTGGTACGTCAATGAAAACACGGCCGCCGCTGTGGAGGAGCTTGGGGCTCTTCGCATCAAAAGGACCGAGGAATATCTTGCCGAAATGGCACAGCTCGGCTGCAGCCCCGACGAGATCATCAAATATATTAACGAATGTCAGGGAGGTAAACAATGAACGAGATCCTGAAGTGCACGGGGCTGTCAAAGCAATATAGCAACGTGCTTGCACTCAATAAAGTCGATCTTACCGTCGAACGCGGCAAGATCATCGGTATTCTCGGCCCCAACGGATCGGGAAAGACCACACTCATCAAGCTCATAAACGGTCTGCTCACGCCGACCGAGGGAAGCATTCTCGTCGGCGGCGAGGCGCCGGGCGTGGAGACGAAAAAGATCGTTTCCTACCTTCCCGACAACAGCTTCCTGCCCTCTTGGATGACCGCGGAGCAGATAATTGAGCTTTTCTGCGATTTTTACGAAGATTTCCGCCCCCAGCTTGCCTACGAAATGCTCGACAGGCTCGGCGTATCGAAAACGACAAGGCTAAAAAATCTCTCGAAGGGAAACAAGGAGAAGGTCTGCCTTATCCTCGTTATGAGCCGTAACGCGCAGCTTTACGTCCTCGACGAGCCGATCGCCGCGGTCGACCCCGCAACGAGAGATTACGTTATTTCCACCATCATCAACAACTACAACCCCGAAGCCTCGGTGCTCATCTCGACGCACATCATTGCCGACATCGAGCCCGTGCTCGACGAGGCGATATTTATCAACCGCGGCGAGATCGTGCTTCACAAGACGGTCGACGAGATCCGCGAGGAGCGGGGAATGAGCGTTGACGCACTCTTCAGGGAGGTATTCAAATGGTAAAAAAGCTGTTCAAACACGAATTTATATACTATTTCCGCACCTTTGCGCTGTTTTTGCCGATAGTACTTGTCATCGGCGTGATGGCGCGAGTGTTCAGATTTTTCGAAGACTTCGACAGCGCGCTTGTCGATATCGCGATCTTTTCGTCCGCCCTCATGCTCTTTGTGGCTTGCTATGCGCTCGTTATGCTTTCGGTGGTCGTGGCGGTGGTGCGATTTTACAAAAATATGTATTCCGCCGAGGGCTATCTGACCTTTACCCTGCCCGTGAACAACGCGCAGCATATATTCGTCAAGCTGCTGACCGCGATCTGTTGCCAGGCGATCTGTGTTTTGACCGTTGTCATTGCGGCTTTGATCGCGCTTTCGGGCGAGCCCTTGAGCGATCTGGCACAGCTCCTTTCCATCGGATTTGCCGAGTTTTACGAAGAGCTCGGAATTGCGAATTTCATAGCTTTTACCTTTGATATAATAGTGATCATCCTTCTGTCGGTTGTGGGAAATATGCTTTTGTACTACGCCTGCATCACGGTCGGACAGACGGCAAAGAAAAACCGCATCCTTATGGCGGTCGGCGCATATTTCATCTATTACGTTGCGACCCAGGTTATTGCAACGATTCTCGTTATGGTTATTACAGTGTTCGGAATGACCGGCATGTTTGACGGTATTGTAAATTGGCTTGATAATCATATCACCGTGGCAATGCACTTGGCTTTGGGCACGTCGATAGTGATCTACGCCGCCATGGCAGTGGCTTTTTGGTATGTGACTCAGTGGATAATGACCAAAAAGCTTAATCTTGAATAAATAAGAAACAGAGTCGCATTTTGCGGCTCTGTTTTCGTATATTACGCGTTATTGATAACATCGCGAAGCTTCTCTGCGTTCGCGAACATATCCCCGCCCTTTGCGTAGATCGAGGAGGTGCCTGCAACGAAGATGTCGGCGCCCGCTGCGCTCATCAGCTTTGCGTTCTCGAAGCTTACGTTGCCGTCGACTTCGATCTCGATCTCGGGATGACCGTGGTCATCAAGGAACTTGCGCATACGAGTGATCTTGTCAAGGGTGGAGGGAACGAGCTTCTGACCTGCAAAACCGGGGTTGACGGTCATAATGAGCACGCCGTCGATGACGTCAAGGAGCTCCTCGATAGCGGAAATGGGTGTGCCGGGGTTGAGAGCAACCATGGGCTTTGCGCCGCGAGCCTTGATAGCCGCGAGAGCGCGCTGGATGTGGGGCTCGGATTCGATATGTAAGCAGACGTAGTCGCCCTCGCCAAACTCGAACCAATCAAGCTTCGAACAGGGGTTTTCGACCATCATGTGGATGTCAAGCGGAATGCTCGTTGCCGCCTTGACGCGCTTAACGAAATCGGTGCCGAGAGTGTAGTTGGGGACGTAAACGCCGTCCATAATATCGATGTGGAGATACTCGATGCCCGCCTTCTCAAGGAGCTTGAGCTCCGCGCCGAGATTGAGCAGATCCGCGCACATCAGCGAGGGAGAGATCTGTTTCTTGTGTGCCATTGTTTTATCCTCTTTTATTTAATATAATACATATCATTCACGCCCCGAAGGGGCATATCGTACCGCAGGTATATCGTGCGAAGCATATCGTATCGAAGATATATCGTGTCGAAGACCGTGTAAACACGATATATTCGCTTCGCTCATACGATATATCGTTTGCTTTCAGCAAACAATACGATATATTGCGCAAAGCGCAATACGATATGTCCGCCAAAGGCGGACGTTGTTAATATATTATATCATAGAAAACAGAGATTTTCAATACTTATTGCGACAAAAGCTCCTCAATGAGCTCCAAAAAGCGGAATTTGAGGCGGTATTTGGGCGCGGGAGCTGAGGCTTCTCTTTCACCCGCTTCGGTTATGGTGCGGTATTGCTCGGGTGTCAGGCTTGCTTCGATTGATTCCTCTTCACCTCGGACAGCGGAAAGGCAGAGAGAGGGAAAGAGCACGCACCACCAATTTTCGCCCTCGCCTTCGCCGAGTTCGACGATCAGCGCGGTATACTCACCCGCGGGATACACTTCCCCGCCGTAATTGCGTTCGGGAAATTCCTCTTTGCCGACAGAGATCCTCGCACCGTAGTCGGCGCCGAGGGCGGAAAGAGTGGAATCGATGTGCGAAATGATTGCTTCGCTTTCGCTTTTTGCAATCTTCACGGCATCGGGAAGACCATTGCAATCGGCGAAAAGCTCCGTGGTGAAAGGCAGAAGCGCGTCGCGGACGGCGAGCTTGGTTGCCTGATCCTCTTGGCTGTTGGAATTTGCGCGGATATGGAGGCGGAAAACGCTCGCGTAGACTGGGTTTGTGTCGAAACTCTCAAATTTCAGCGAAGCGGCGAGCAGAAAAATGAGAGAGACGAGGATAGCGGCGCAGGTGATGAAAGCCGCGGCGCGGAAACCGCGCGCGGGATGTGTAGGAGTTTTCATTTTCATTGTCCTTCTTTTTGCGATATGTAACGCCGCTTGAATTTATTGTTGACGAAGGAGTTAGCTTTTATTCAAATAGCGAGAAGTTTTGGTCAACCTTTTTCAAAAGGTTGCGAATTCTTAAGGCGGA
>JAZSOQ010000050.1:0-14007 GCA_045537015.1 Eubacteriales bacterium | reverse complement strand
GTGATGAGGGGACACCCAGAACGCTTTGTTCGCACTTGTCAATTAATTATTTTTTGTCACTTGACTCTCCACCGCATATATGGTATAATTACCATATAAACTCAAAGGAGTAACAATATGAAACTTACATATCTCGGAACTGCGGCAGCCGAAGGCTTTCCCGCACTTTTCTGCAACTGCAAATACTGCAGGGAGGCGCGCGCTTTGGGCGGAAAGAACATCCGCACGCGCTCGCAGTCGCTCGTGAACGACGATCTGCTGATCGACTTCCCCGCTGATACCTATCACCATTTCCTCGAAAACGGCATCGAGGGCGACAAGATCAAGTATCTCATCGTCACCCACTCGCACTCCGACCACCTCTATCCCCGCGATCTCTTCAACCGCCACGGCTGCTACGCTCACGATATGCGCGCTCCGGTGCTTGAAGTCTTCTGCAATGCCGCAAGCGCAGAGCGCATCGGCAGCGGTATGGGTAACGTCAATTTACATATTATCAAGGCGTTTGATGTTGTAGAGTTTGGTTCATACAAAGTAACCGCCCTCCCCGCACGCCATGCCGCAGGGACCGAAGCGCTCAACTATATCATCGAATCCGAGGGCAAAACTATGCTTTACGCCCACGACACGGGATATTTCCTTGACGAAACCTTTGATTACATCGAAAAGAACAACTTCCGCTTTGACTTTGTCAGCCTCGATTGCACCAACGTCGACCTTCCGATTGCCGACACGGGCTCGCACATGGGCTTCCCGAACATCTCTCGCGTGCTTGAAAGGCTCGCATCCTTCGGCGCAGTTGATGAAAAGACCGTCAAATGCGTAAATCACTTCTCACACAATGGAAATCCCCTGCACGATCACATCTCCAAGCGCGCCGCGGAATACGGTTATCTCGCTTCCTATGACGGCTGTCAGATCGAGTTTTAAGATATGGAACCTTTACACTACGTTTTTATAATCCTCGTCGGCTTCGGCGCGGCGTTCGTACAACGCGTCAGCGGTTTTGGTCTTGGTATCTTCGCGATGATGTTTCTGCCGCATTTTCTGCCCACTCACACTGCAGCGGCAACCATCTCCTGCCTCTTTTCCTGCTGCACCACGACATATAATTCAATCAAATACCGCAAGAACGTCGCATACAAAACCGCGATCCCGATGCTTGCGGCTGCGCTGATCTCGATCCCGATTGCGGTCTACTTCGCCGCACAGGTTTCGGCAAAGATATTCGAGATCCTGCTCGGATCGGTGCTCGTTGTGCTCAGCGTATATTTCCTTTTCTTCAACAAGAAGATCAAGATCAGACCCACACCCGTAAACGGCGTCATCGCGGGAACTCTCGGCGGTGCTCTGAACGGTCTTTTCTCCACGGGAGGCCCTCCCGCAGTGCTCTATCTGACAAGCGCCGCTCCCGATAACATCACCTATTTCGCCACGATTCAATTTTACTTCTGCCTGACCAACATCTACGCAACCGCCAACCGCGCGATAAACGGACTCGTCACCGTCGACCTGCTTCTTTATGCCGCCGTCGGTCTCATCGGCTGCCTCGCGGGCGACTTCCTCGGCAGAAAAATTTTCGATAAGCTCGACGCTGTGAAGCTGAAATACATCATTTATATTGGTATGATAATCAGCGGAATTCTTATGCTGTTTTAATTAGGAGAACACTTATGAAAAAAATTATTTCTCTCATCCTCTCAATCCTGATGCTCACATCCGCGCTTTCGCTTTTCGCCAATGCGGCTGAAAATCACTCGGGCATCACAATGGAACGAACCGAAACCAATGGTGTTTCGCATCCCGTCGGATATTACACCACCGAAAAGCGTTACGATAAAATGCCAATCACCTTTGAGGCTTGGGTATATATCCCGAAGAGCGTCTATTCCCAGCGCGGCGGAATCATCATTGGCAACTATCAGAGCTTCTCGAAGGACGATTTTGTCAATTTCGAAATACACACAAACGGCGTCCCGCGCCTTCTCATCGATGATCCGAGCGGAACGATGCACGACTATAAGTTCACCCAAGCGGTAGTTCCCGCCGACAAATGGACGCACGTCGCCATCGTCTACGGCACGGGCACGAGAGGACAGCAGATATATTGCTACATCAACGGCGAATTCAAGCAGGCTTCAAAAGTTGAAAACTGGTTCAAGGCAAATCCCGAAGCAATCGACAACACCGTTTGCCTTGCGGGCGACTACCGCTCGCTTAACGAGCAAGCATTCCGCGGCACCCTCGGCGACGTTTGGGTCTATTCCGATGTGAGAAACGACCGCGAGATCCTCGCGGATTACCAAAACGGCCCCGATCTTTCTGACTCCGATCTTATGCTGTTCTACCAGCTTTCAAAAGCCGAATCAAAGGCCGATGTACCCGACAAAAGCGGAAACGGCTACGATATGAGCTACTACCGTCTGTGGCTCACGGAGGAGGAAATGCAGGAGATCCGCGCAGAGGATGAATATGAATACGAATACGTCATTGCATTTCTTCCCGATACGCAGTATATGACACAAAATTACCCCGAATCACTCAAGATTATGATCGATTATCTTGTCGAAAAGGGCAAAACGCGAAACATTCAATACATAATCGGTCTTGGCGATATAACGAATTCAAACGCACAAAGAGAATGGAGCACCATTATCCGTCAGACAAACCGTCTCAACGGCTATATTCCCTATTCTCTCGTCCCCGGCAACCACGATGTACTTCTTAATAGCCGCCAGGAGCTTTTCAATAAGACTTACGCAAACAAAACCGGATATTACTATCAGCACGTTGCCGCAAACGGCGGATTCTTCAAAGATGACTCTGTACGCAATACCTATCTCACCTTCTCGGTCGGAGAGGTCGACTACCTTATTATAAATCTCGATTTCGGCGCAACAGATGACATACTCACTTGGGCGGGCGGAGTACTTGAAGCGCATCCAAATCACCGCGCTATCCTTGTCACCCACGGTTACCTCAATGCCGACGGAACAACGCTCGATCCGAATGATTACGCAACTCCGGACGAGTACGATTCCTCTCTCAACAGTGGCGAGGCGATCTGGGAAAAGCTTGTCAGCAAGCACGAAAACGTCGCTATGATCGTCAGCGGGCACATGCATCACGACTCTATCGTCGTCACTCCCCGTGAGGGCGCTGCAGGCAACACGGTTTATCAGATTCTTATGGACCCGCAGTCAACCTGCAACAAGCTCGGCGGAATGGGCGCACTCGGACTTATGTACTTCACCGCCGACGGAAATCATGCAAAGGTTGAATATTACTCAACGGTTTTTGAAAAATATTTTGCCGAATCGAATAAATTGATCAAGCTCACCCTTGGCGAGGACGAGCCCGAAGAAACCACGGCAGCGGAAACCACTCTCGCTCCCGCCACGGATGCATCCACAGATCCCGCAACCGAAACTCCCGCGCCCGAAAACACGGGTTGCGGCGCGGAGATCTCGATCGGAGCGGCGATCATCATCCTCATCGCTCTGCCTACCTTTGTAAAAAAGAAAAAAGAGATTTGATACTTTCTATTTACAAGCACGGGAAGGTATGCTATAATTAAGTAAAAAATTCATTGGAGTTTTATCATGAAAGCGTTTTTTCATTATTTTTTCGGCGAGGGGACAGAGGTTGAATTCGAAATTTTCACCCTCACTCACCTTTGGCCAATACTTGTCGGCATCGGCGTTATCCTTTTGATCTATTTCTACCGCGACAAGCTTGCATCCTGCAAAAACGAGCACCGCTACAGGTATGCCATTGCCTTTACGATGATAATCTCCGAAATGGCTTACTATTGGCGTCTTGTCGGCATCCCCGAGCTTGAAACCAGCCCTCAGGCAAATCTGCCCATAGCTGTTTGCGGGTGGCTCGTCATCTTAGGTTGCTTTATGATCGTCGGTAAGAATCAATATCTCTTCGACATCTGCTATTTTTGGGCTCTCTGCGGCACGACTTTCGCGCTTATCACGCCGACAGTTCTAACCTACGCAGGTCCAACGCGTTTCCGATTTTATCAGTTCTGGACAGAGCATCTTATCGGATATGTGGGTATTTTCTATCTGATATTCGTGCATAAGATGCGCCCCTATTTCAAATCTCTCTTCCGTTCTTATCTCTGGCTTGCGATCCTTGCGGTGATCGCCTATATCGCAAACACCATTATCGGCGAGGGAGCAAACTATCTCTTTATGGCACGTCCCGAAGCCGCACCTTCGGTGCTCGATATCCTGCCCCCGCATTTCGGATTGCGACTGCTTATAATGGGCTCTGTCATAACCGCGCTTTACTTCCTTGCATATCTGCCTTGGTATCTGATGGACAGAAAAGCAGCAAAGGCTAAAGAAAACGTCCCGGTTGAAAGCAAATGATCGAAGATATCCTTTATTATACAGGTCAGTTTCTCGGCATAGCGGCGGTAGTTCTCGGATTCGTTACGTTCCAGATGAAAACGCCGAAGAGGATACTTGCCTGCCAATCGACTTGCGCCTTGGTATTTGCGTTACATTATCTTCTGATCGGCGCACCGGGTGCGGCGGCACTCAATCTCCTGGCTGCCTTCAACGACATTCTCTACTTTTTCCGCGCAAAACGCGGCAGTCACAGCCTTTTTGAGCCTATATTCTACATCACTATGATAACCGTGACAAGCATTCTCACCTGGGAGGCATGGTACACAGTCATACTGATGTGCGGACTCTACGCCGCCGCTATCGGTCTTTCGCTCTGGAATCCGCAAAACACACGAAAAGTTATGCTGATAAAGGCGCCCCTTTGCCTCATCTATAACGCTCTCGTCTTCTCTGTCGGCGGCGTCATCTACGAAAGTGCAGTGCTTGCTTCGGCGATTATCGGGTTAATAAAATACAGAAAAAGCTAAAAGAAGAATAGATCATAGCGCAATAGTTGACCAATCTATACATATAATAACAATGACGATAAAATTCGTCAAGGGTATTGACATTATAGCAAAAAAATGCTATAATAAAAATACAAATCCGGCGCAAGCCGGATGGGCTGGTCGCAAGACCCTGGTCCACCGAACGGCGGGGAATTTCCCCGCCACTTTTTTTACATTGGAGAACACGGATGTCAAACAAAAGATTAAGTATATTTATCGACGAATCGGGTGATTTCGGCGAGTATTCTCCGCACTCTCTGTACTACTTGGTTACAATGGTTCTGCACGACCAAAGTATTGACATATCGGAGAAAATCAATGCGTTTTACCGGCATATAAACAACAACGGATACGAAACCCACGCAATCCACGCAGGTCCGCTTATACGCAGAGAATCAATATACATAAACGATATGATGGAGCGCAGAAAAAAGCTCTTTAATGCTTTGTTTAATTTTGTCCGTTTGCTCGATATTCATTATGATTTTATCCTCATAAAGAAATCCGAATGTTCGGATGTAATTCAGCTCACCTCTAAAATATCTAAATCAATTTCCGAGAGTTTGCGAAGAAACAGCAATTATTGGAACCAATTTGACGAAATAATCGTTTATTACGATAACGGTCAAATTGAGCTTACCAAAATATTAACTTCTGTGTTCAATGCCCTTTTATCAAATGTTGAATTCAGAAAAGTTCAACCTAAAGATTATATTTTGTTCCAAGCCGCAGATCTTATCTGTACCATCGAACTTGTGGCAAAGAAATTTGAAACGAAAACTCCCTCAAAATCCGAACTTGAATTTTTCTCAAACAGCAGAGATTTCAAAAAGAATTATCTCAAACACATATTGAAAAAGAAACTGTAACGACCACTTGACACGCACCCAATAATTATGATATACTAAAATAAAAATTTTATAAATCAAGGAGGATCTTTCAATGAACCGTTTGGAAGGAAAAGTTGCCATTATCACGGGCGGTAACTCGGGTGTAGGAGCCGCTACCGCACAGAAATTTGCCGCTGAGGGCGCACGCGTCGTCATCACGGCGCGCCGCGAAGCACAGCTCGAAGAGGTTGCCGCAAAGATCCGCGGAGCGGGCGGCGAGGTGCTTCCCGTCGTCAGCGATATTTCCAAGCCCGAGGACGCAAAGCGAGTCGTTGCCGAGACTATGGCTAAATTCGGCAAGGTCGACATTCTAATCAACAACGCAGGAGTTCTTGATAACGGACTGAAGGCGATCGACAGCGTGGACGATGACGACATCAACCGCGTTATCGACATCAACACCAAGGGCACCATCTGCATGACCCGCGAGGCAGCGATCGAAATGGCAAAAACAGGCTACGGCTCGATCGTCAACGTCGCATCGGTTGCGGGCGTTATGGGTTGCGGAGGCGCTGCTTATGTTGCATCAAAGGCTGCCGTTATCGGTCTGACAAGACACACCGCACTCCGTTTTGCAGGCACAAACGTCCGCTGCAACGCGATCTGCCCCGGCACCATCGTCACCCCCATGGTTGCAGGAATGAATCCCGCAAATATGGATATGAACATCTTCGGTCAGATGATGAAGCACAACGACCTCAAGGTTCAGCCCTGTATGCCCGAGGACGTTGCAAATATGCTCCTCTTCTTCGCATCCGACGAATCAAGAGCCATCACCGGTCAGACACTCGTTACCGACTTTGGTTCTACTCTTTAATAAAGAAAACTGCTCCATTCAAGCGATGGAGCAGTCATTTTTTATTTCTTTCTTAAATCTTCCTCATAAGATGTGTGCCTTGCATGGATAATGCTGACATCCGCTTCGGTCAAGAGACCGTTTTCGTAAGCTTCGTCAATTTCGATCATTCCCTTTTCGGCGCTGTAGATCCACATTTGGGCGCCGTGACTGAACTTGATCTCATATTCTCCCAATTTATAGATCTTTACGTTATTGGTTGGTTCAACCTCCGCCAAAACAACGTATCCGCCGATGATTCCGTAATATCTCCAGCCCATACTGTGACTGTTGGGATATCTGAAAAAGGAATACTCTGCCGCACGCTCTTGCTTTTCGGCATTGAAAGCAGCATGAGCTTCGAGCTTTTCCGCAGATATACTTTCACCGTAAGTTGTTTGCAGATAGCTTACCATTGAAGCATAAGATTCTTCCCGAATGTTCGAATACAGATGATCATAAATCTCCGCGATCTTTTCATCCGAAAGATCTTCAAGTTCGGGAATATACTTCACATAGGTACGTGACGATAGGTCATGAGTATCATTCTCCATCCACCATACATTGAAGTCCCGATTCCTTTTTGCTATCAGCAAAATATCAGTCGGGGTAAGCCATTCTTTTTCATAAGCCTCCTCCAGGGGGATCATTTCTTTTTCTTTACACGCAAAAAGATAAATGGGATTTTTGCTTTCGATCATTACACCGCCAAGTTCGCAAACCGTTTCTCTGTCAATAAATGAAGCCAAACATACGATCTCGCACCCGTTCACGGTTCCGTAGTAACGCCCAACATAATTGCATATCAATGTGAAATAATCGTCGTAAGGCTGATTGCCCGGGTTCATAAGAATCGACTTATATAGCGACGCATACTGAAGCAAAGCGGCATTATCTAAGTCAGATTCCTTGAATATCTCGTATTGATAGTCAATGTCACTTTGATAAAGCATATTGTAAAGTGCCTGCCTTACCTTTTCAAAGCGGTCTTCCGAAAGAGGCTCAAGATCGGAGGAAAACACGATATAGGGCGCATCCTCGGCGTGTGCATCCGAATAATCGGGAAGCTCGCCGAGAGTCAATTCGGGCTCTGTGGTTACGGTCTGTTCTCCCACTTCTCCCGAACAGGAAAGAAGAAGAAGAGTGAGAACGGTCACAATGGCTGATAAAATGGTCATTTTGATCGTCTTCATTTTGAATCTCCTTTTATTTTACTTTCCACGCACGCGCTCTTCCCTTTTTCTCTGCTTCTTCGATAATTCCGATATTTGCAAGCGCGGCGAGAGCCATATAGGCGTGCTTTGAGTGCGGGATCTTTGCCGCCTTGCGGTATTCCTCGGTGGTGAAGCTTTCGCCGAGCCCCTCGGGGATCAGGGCGAGATAGTCGCTTTTTTCTGCAAACACAGCCTCGTCGAGGATGTCAACGGGCAGGCGCTCGAAGCGTGAGGAACGGAACTTTCTGTCCTTCCCCTTGCCGTCGAGGAAGCGGTATTCCTCTTCCTCAATAAAGAGGAACCAAACGGCGACCCTGCCCGTGGCAAGCGCTTCCGAGATGTAAACAAGCTCGTGCGCGCCGCCGAAAACCGATGAAATCCCCGCAACACGTCTTCTTGGCTGTGACTCGCCCGTTTCTGGGTCGATCCACACGCGGTATTTCTTCATCGGCAGCGGATGAACGACGGTAATGTGGCAATCCGAGGTTTCAAGATAGTGCTCGAGCTTCGCCTTCAAGGGATAAAGCGAGCCCGTTTGGATCTCGAAGATCTCCTCGTCATGCTTGATGTCGGCAACAAAGCGCTTGCCCATGTCGATCTCGTATTTCGATTCATCTGCGCAAACGAAGCGTTTGAGCGCGATGTGCATTCTTTTTTCATTGAGAGTTCCGATCCCGCCGCCCTCCGCCGCGGTCTTTTCGGTGAGGACCGCGCGGCAGATGGAGCGGAATTTTTCTCTTTCAAGCTCGCTTATCACGTTGCAATACCCGCAAACTGATTCGAATAAAGCTTATGATACTCGCCGCCGAGGGCAAGAAGCTCCTCGTGGCTGCCCGTCTCGACGATCCTTCCGTGATTGAGAACAACGATCATATCGGCATCGCGGATGGTGGAAAGACGGTGCGCTATAACAAGCGAGGTGCGGTTCTTCATCAGTGCGATCATCGCCTTCTGAATGTGCATTTCGGTTCTCGTATCGACCGAAGACGTTGCCTCGTCGAGAATGAGAATTCTCGGGTCGGCAAGAACTGCGCGGGAGATCGAAAGAAGCTGACGCTGACCCTGCGAGAGGTTGCTTCCCGATTCGGCAAGCTCGGTCGCATAGCCCTCGGGCAGACGGTCAATGAAGAAGTCTGCGTGCGAGGTGTGCGCCGCGCGCTTCATATCCTCGTCGGTCGAGTCCTCTCTGCCGTATTTGATATTCTTCTCGATGGTGTCCGAGAAAAGAACCGTGTCCTGAAGAACGATCGCGATCGCGCGACGGAGATCAGCCTTCGGGATCGTGGTGATGTCAACGCCGTCAACCGCGATCGAACCGCTGTCGGGTTCGTAGAATCTCGTCAAAAGGTTTACGATGGTAGTCTTACCCGAACCGGTCGCGCCGACGATAGCAACCTTCTGTCCCGCCTTGACGCTGAGGTTGAGGTTTTTGAGTACCTTTTCGCCCTCAACGTACGAAAAACCAATATCCTTGAACTCGATGTCTCCGCGAAGAGCGGCGATGTCGATTTTTTCTTTGCCCTCATCGATCTCGGGCTTTGAATCGAGAATGTCAAAAATTCTCTCCGCGCCCGCAAGAGCGGTCAGTATCGTCGAATACTGATTTGCGATCATATTGATCGGGTGCGAGAATTTCTTTGAATACTGAAGCATCGCCTGCACCGAGCCGATGGTGAACGCCGCGCCCGTGAGCGGATCGGTGTTCAGGATCAGGTATCCGCCAACTGCGGCAATCAGAACGTACTGCAGGTTTCCGATGAAGTTCATCACGGGTCCCATGATCGAGCCCCAAACACGTGCCGAGATCGAGCAAGAGCGGAAATTATCCGAAATTTCGCCGAATTTCTCGATAGCATCGGGCTCCTTGCCGTAAGCCATAACGGTCTTATATCCCGTGACCATCTCCTCGATCTGCCCGTTGAGCTGACCGAGAAGCTTTTGGCGGCGAATGAAATATTTTCGCATAAATTTTGCAAGAGTTGACGATACTAAAATGGTTATCGGTATCGTCACGACCGCAACGAGTGTGACGATCCAGCTATAATGAAGCATCATGCAAAGCGCGCCTATAAGCGTCAGAACACCCGAGAAAAGCGCGGTCAGCGACTGCGACATCGCGGTAGAAACGTTTTCCGCGTCGTTGGTAAGGCGGCTCATAATGTCACCGTGGCGGTGGCGGTCGGTGTAGCTTATGGGAAGCTTCGAGATCTTGTTGAAAAGATCGCGGCGGATGTGGTAAACGGTGTTCTGCGCGAGCTTCGCGGCAACGCGCGCCTGAATGAGCTGGCTCGCGGCGCGGATGATGTATGCGCCGAACATCACGATAAGCACCAGCGTCAAAGCTTTCATATCAACAGAAAGCTTACCTGCCTCGTCAAAATAAAACTCGTCGATTGCAAGCTGCTGGAACATGGGGCTGAGAACGTCGGAAACAGTAACAATGATAGTAGCCGCGATCAAGAAAATGAGTATAAACGCGCTCCTGCCCGAATATCTGAGCAGTCGGGAGATCGTTTTTCCGAGATTCTTCGGCTTTTCGCGGTTGATCCTTGCGTTCATACCGCCGCGGCCGCCGGGTCCTCCACCGGGGCGAAGCTCGATTCTAACTTCCTGTCTTTCGGGAGGTCTCTGTTCAGCCATTATTTCGCACCTCCTTCTACGTTCTGTCTCTGCGAAGCGCAGATGTCGCGATAAGTTTCGCTTATCTTGAGCAATTCTTCATGCGGAGCGCAATGAAGAATGCGTCCGTCGGATTCGATAACAGCAATTCTGTCCGCATGGCGCACGCTTGCGATCCTCTGCGCGACCATAACGACGGTAGTATCCCGCATAGCCTCGCGAAGCGCGGTCTGCAGCTTTGCCTCGGTCGCAAGATCAAGCGCGGAGGTCGCGTCATCGAGAATGAGGATCTCGGGGCGTCTTACAATAGCACGGGCGATCGAAAGACGCTGTTTCTGTCCGCCCGAAAGCGACGCGCCCTTTTCTGCGATAAAGGTATCATATCCCTCGGTAAATTCGCTGACGAAGGAATCCGCCTGCGCGATAGCCGCTGCCTCGCGGATCTCCGCGTCGGTGGCATCGTCCTTGCCCCACTTGATATTGTTGGCTATCGTATCCGAGAAGAGCTCGCTCTTCTGCATAACGTAACCGATCTTTTTACGAAGCGAGGGCAGATCGTACTCGGAAATATCTCTTTCTTCAATGTATACCTTGCCCTTTGCGGCATCGTAATATCTCGGAATGAGCGAAATGAGCGAGGATTTGCCCGAGCCCGTCGCGCCGATAACGGCAAGGGTCTCGCCCTTCTTGACGGTCAGGGATATATCCGAAAGCACGTTTTTGCCCGTAGTATTCGGATATTTGAAGTCAACGCCCTTGAATTCGATAGCGATCTCGGAATTTCTTCCGTCCTTCTCATTACCGCCCTTGATGACGGGATCGGATTCGAGAATCTCAACGATTCTTTTCGAGGATGCACCCGCGCGGGAGATGGTCTGGAAGATCATTGTCAGCATCATAAGTGAGTTGACGACCTGAGTGACATACGTGATCGCCGCCATAACGGTACCCGTGGTCATACCCGAAGCCTCGATCTGTGTCTGCAGACCGCCGATATAGATGATGGCAACCGTTGCAAAAGCAAGCGAAACGATGAGAATCGGGTTAATAAAGGTCAGAAGGAGCTGAACCTTGAGGTTCGTGTCGCGCATTTCGCTGTTTGCGCCCTCAAAGCGCTCGCATTCGTAGTCCTCGCGGACATAAGCCTTTATAACTCTCGCGCCGCTGATATTTTCGCGCGCGACCGAGTTTATGCGGTCAAGCTTTTTCTGCACCTCGGAGAAAAGCGGAACAGCCTTGCGGATTACGAACACCATCGCAAAAAGCTGAAGCGGCAGAGTGCAAAGAAGCACAAGACCGAATCTGACGTTGAGCGAAATCAGCATCAGCGTGCCGCCGATGAAGAACATGGGCGAGCGCACGACCATACGGAGCATATGCTCGACAAATTCGACAAGGATCGTGATGTCGTTCGTCATTCTTGTGACGAGCGAGCCCGTGGTGAACTTATCGGTCTGCTCAACGGAAAGCGACATCACGCGCGAATATGCATCGCGGCGAAGGTCGTTGCCGAAGCCCTGCGAAGCCTTTGCTGCGGTGTAAGCACAAAAAGTTCCGAAGAATCCGCCGACGAGAGTAACGCAGAGCATCAGAATACCGAAAAGGATAATGATCTCCATTCTCGTCGCATCGGCGCCGAGGAAAATATCGATCAACTTTGCGGCAAGCGGTGAGCCGTGTTCGGGATCGATGGGAGAATATCCCTCAACACCGAAATTGACTATGTATGACATTAAATAAGGTAGGCAAAGGTCGCCGAGCACCTCTCCGATCATCATCAACGGTGAGACGAGCGCCACGAACCAATAGGGTTTGAGGTATGGAAGCAGCTTTTTCATTCTTCCCTTCCTTTCTGATTTGCAAGATTATCGCGGATTCGCAGAAGCATCGAACGCAAAAGCTCGATCTCCTCCGGCGAGA
Source organism: Eubacteriales bacterium (assembly GCA_045537015.1). Taxonomy (GTDB): domain Bacteria; phylum Bacillota; class Clostridia; order Oscillospirales; family CAG-272; genus CAG-390. The sequence goes on along the minus strand of JAZSOQ010000050.1, from coordinate 1,614 downwards.
AGCCCGCCATCATTTCGTTATCAACAGTGACAAAGCGTTCGTCATTGTCCCTCTCAAGGGCGTGACCCTTGTCGGAAAGATAAACGCGCGCGGCGCGCTTGTCATCCTCGTCGGTCTCGCGTATAACGTAACCCTCGTCCTCAAGATGCTTCAGCGCAACGCTGACGGTTGGCGGCTTGAGTCCCGCACGGCGCGAAAGCTCAAGCTGAGTGATGCCTTCTTCGCGCGAAAGGCAAAAAAGAATAGATCGGCAGCTGTTCTGCGTCATTATCGGATCATTTTCACGCGAGCGCAGCGTGCATCTTTGCGCGCGCGAAATATGCCCTATCAACATTGCAGGCGTCAGCATATCATCTGTAAGTGGTGCCTTTTTCATAATAAACTCCTCTCAAAATAGTTTGTTCGTAAACTAACTAATATTATAGCAAATTTTCTCGAAAAGTCAAGATATTAATTAGTTTATTAACAAATTATTTTTATAAAAATTGGCACGGGAATCGTATTTTACTACACATTAAAATCAATCAAGGGGGCAAATTATTATTGCGGAAAAGTTGCGGCAAGCGCATCTTGACCGCAACAAAAGAAACCGGTGGATCTTATGCAGATAAAAAAGAAAATAAGCAGACTGACGACATTTGTCTGCCTGCTTGCGGCACTATTTCTCTTTACCTCAAGCGGCGAAGGGCTCGACAAGACGGTAAGGGCACTTCCCGCCTCCGCAAGCGCAGAATCGGAAGAGATAAAGCTGATTCCCGGAGGAATGGTCTTCGGGGTCAGATTTTTCACAGAGGGTGTGCTCGTCGTCGGCATACCCGAAAGCTCGCAGAGTCCCGCGTATGCGGCGGGGATACGGGTAAATGACGTTATAATCAAGGTTGGCGGCGCAAAGATCAGCGATGCCGAGGGGTTAAGCCGAGCCGTCAACTCAAGCGAGGGAAAACCCATCGAATTCATCTGCCGCCGCGGCGATCGCGAATTCAGCGCTTCCGTCACGCCGAGGCTTGAAGAGAGCGGTTACAAGACGGGTATCTGGGTGCGCGACAGCGGAGCGGGTATCGGCACCGTAACCTTCATTGACCCGAAAACGGGGCTATTCGGCGGACTCGGACACGGAATATGCGACGCTGACACGGGCAAACCGATGCCGCTCGGGCGCGGCGTCCTTCTCGGAGTCAACATTGGCGGCATAACCAAGGGAGCTGCGGGCGATCCCGGTGAAATACGCGGCAGCTTCCGTCAAGAAAAGCTCGGCGCGGTGACGGATAACACCGACCGGGGAATATTCGGCATCTATTCAAAAATCCCGCCCTCGCTCTACGGTGAGTTGCCCATAGCGCACAAGGACGAGGTCAGAGGCGGCGCGGCAACCATTCTCTGCACTCTCGAGGACGGCAAGATCTGCGAATACAAGGTTGAGCTTTCCTCGATAGACCCCACGGCGAACGGCGGCCGCTGCTTCACCGTCAAAGTGACAGATCCCGCCCTCATCGCGCAGACGGGCGGAATCGTTCAAGGCATGAGCGGAAGCCCGATTATCCAGAACGGCAAGCTTGTCGGCGCGGTCACCCACGTCCTCGTCGGCGACCCCACCCGCGGCTACGGCATATTTAT
>JAZSOQ010000013.1:0-6509 GCA_045537015.1 Eubacteriales bacterium | reverse complement strand
TGAAAAAGGTGGACGAAAACTTTCCCGCTGTTTTTAATAAAATTAAATACCTATCAAACTTTCCGCGAAGCGGAAACCTTAACTCGGCGCAGCCGATCTTATCTTGCGCGCAGCGCAATCTTAACTCGAGCGAAGCGAGATCTTAACTCACGCGCAGCGTGATCAAAACCCGTCTTTTTTCCCGCGAAGTCGGCGCCACATCGTATGCGCGATGCCTGCAGGGATGGCGGCGAGTGCCATTGACAGTGAAAACCACAGCTCTTCCGCGGTCAGCGGGACTGTTCGCAATATCGATCCGCCGACGTAGGTAAACATCAGTTGCACGGCGGCGACCGAGCAGATTATCAGCACGAATGCCGCATTTTTGCCGAGTCCCGAGAAGATATTGAGCCGATCGCTCCTTGAATTGAAGCAATTAAAGAGTCCGAGGAAGACGAAAAAGGCGAAAAATCCCGTCAAAAATCGCACGTCGCCCGCGCTTTCGGCAAAACGTGCCGCCACTCGCTCGCTGCAAAGGAAAAACATCGAAAGCCCGAGGCTGAAAAGCCCCAAAAACGAGATCCTGCTTTTCATATATGGCGACAAGATCTCCTCGTCGCGGCGCTTCGGCTTTTCCTTCATAATTCTCTCCTCTGCCGCCTCGCCCGCAAACGCGAGACCGCCGAGGGTGTCCATTATGATATTCAGCCACAGCATCTGCACCACCGTCACGGGGCGGTCGATGCCGATAAAGGGGCCCGCCATCGAGATTCCGACCGCAGAAAGATTGACCGTGAGCTGCAGACAGATGAATTTTTTGATGCTTTTGAAGATATTTCTGCCATAAAGCACGGCGTTTGCGATGCCGTCGAGGTCATTCGAGAGTATCACCACGTCGCCCGCGTCCTTCGCCACGGCGTTTCCGCTTCCCATAGCGAATCCGACATCGGCAGTGCGAAGAGCGGGGGCGTCATTGATCCCGTCGCCCGTCATGCCCGTCACTCTGCCCGCGCTTTGCGCGATCCTTACGAGCCGGCTCTTATCACTCGGTAAAGCGCGCGCGACTGCGCCGAGGCGGGGCAGGATCGCGCGCACTTCGTCATCGCTCATTCGCGAAAGCTCATTCGAGTCGATAACGGCATCGCAACCGCCGCCGAGGAGGCCGCACTCCTTTGCGATAGCCGCGGCGGTCTCGCGCGAGTCGCCGGTGACCATAACGACCTGAATTCCCGCGCCGCGGAGTCTTCGAACCGCAGCGGGCGCACTTTTTCGAGCCCTATCGCGCAAAAGGACGCCGCAGATCGGCACAAGTCCGTCGGGGATCGTGCCGTTTTCGGGGAGGAATTTCCCCGATTTTACCGCAATAAGGAGCCCGCGGGCGCCGTTTTGGCATTCGTATGCCATTTTTTGGCGCAAAGTGTAGTTATTTCCCATCAAGTGGGGAAAAATGTAGTCGGGTGCACCTTTGAAAAGGGTCAGCACTTCCCCTCCCGCTTCGATCTCTACCGCCGAGAACTTCCGCACGCTGTCAAAGGGGAGTTTTTTGATGATCTCATACCCTCCCGCAAGCCTTTTCAGCTCCTTGGGCTTGCGGATCAGCGCGCGGTCGGTGGGATTGCCGCCGATGGGCACTTCTCTACCCTCCGAAATTCCGATCTCGGCGGACGTGTTACACAGCGCACAGAGGGCAAAAAGGTGCGCAAGGTCGGGATATTTGCGCGAAAATTCGGAAATCGAACCGCAGATCTCGCCGTTTGGTGCGATGATTCCGTCGAGCGACATATTGCCCTCGGTCAGCGTGCCCGTTTTGTCGGTGAAAAGCAGGTCCATACTGCCCGCCGCCTCGATTCCGACGGCTTTTTTTACCAGGACGCCGTCGCGCGCCATTCTTCGCACGTTTGAGGAGAGCACGACCGCGATCATCATCGGCAATCCTTCGGGCACCGCGACGACCACGACGGTCAGCGCGAGCGTGAACGCCTCGAAAAGCCTTGCGAAAAGATACGAGGTGTCGCGCAATTTGCCGAGAATTATCTCGCCCGAAAAGGAGCTGTCGAGCAAAAAGACGTTGAAAAGGTAGGCAAGCGCGACCAAAGCGGCGCCGATATAGCCGAGGACGCTTATCTGCCCCGCGAGTTTACGCAAACGGACACGAAGCGGGCTTTCGCGCACCTCCGCTTGCACCTCGCGCGAGATCGAGCCGAGCAAAGTCGCCCCGCCGACTGCAATAACTCTCATTTCTCCCTCGCCCGAAAGCACTCTTGCGCCGCGCAAAAGTGATGACGGCGCGGCGGGGGAGAGGTCACCGTCGCCGCTCGGAAGCTTTTCGACTTCCCTGCTCTCGCCCGTCATACTGCTCATATCCAGCCCAAGTCTGCCCGAGATTATAATTCCGTCCGCGGGGATCTCGTCGCCCGCCGAGAGCAAGACTATATCGCCGACGCAGACATCGGAAAAGGAGATCTCGAACACCCCCTCGCGCCGTCGGACGCGGCATTTGCCCTCACTGCTCTCGCGCTCGAGCCTTGCATAAGCCTTTTCGCTTCCCCTCTCCGAAAGCGTCGAAAGCAGAGCCGCCGAGAGGACGGATATTCCGATCCCGACGGTCTCCCAGACATCGGATGACTTAAAAAGGAAGATCAGATTGATAAAAAACGCGCCGAGAAGTATTTTTATGACCGGGTCGGCGAGATTCGACAAAAATGCGCGCAAAAAGGAGCGCCCTTTCGCCCTTGGCAGCACGTTTTCGCCGTATTTCGCCCGCGCCTCCGTCACCCCGCGCTCATCAAGCCCCTCCGCGCGCGCGGTTTTCTGTTTTATTTCAAGTGTTTGCATACTTCGCCTCAAAATGTTTTGATATATGATTTTATTCGAACCGCGGCGAAGATATGCAGTTGAAAAATAGTATAAAGTGGGCGAAAATTTTTCATTATTCATTATTCATCATTCATTATTCATTTGACCTACGCAAACGTTTTAATGAATAATGAATAATGAAGTCGCTTCGCTGATGAACCGCACCTGCGGTGCATGAATAATTAATCTGCAAGTGCGAACAAAGCGTTCCGGGTGTAGTTTATCAAAGCAAGTGAGCTTGTCCTTTGTGCAGTACAGACTCCGCCACCCCTCATTCGTCGCTTCGCGCCACCTTCTCCCAAGATCCGGGAGAAGGCTAAAAGTTTGTGCGATCCGCTTATTTGTACAGCGAATAATATTCATTACTATAATTCAGTTGGTCAACAAGGAATATTTATATTAAAATTATTTTGCATTCGTAATGGAGTTTGCACAAACTTCATTTAATAAATCATTCCGATCTGCCTAAACAAAATTATAGCAATAAACGGTGTTCGCCGAAGCGCGAAAGATCACGAACCAACCTATTTGCCTTCTCCCTGACCGTGGGAGAAGGTGGCGCGCGGGAGCGTGACGAATGAGGGGTAGCGGAGTCTGCACTGCACAATATCAAGGAATTCAAAACCGAGCTGTATCATATTATTTTGTCCAAAAGTGTTTACAAACCGAGCAAAAATGTGGTAAAATAATCATAGTCATTCTGCACAAATTCGCACCTTCCTTTTTGTGCAAGATAACAAAACGGTATTTTTTCAAAAACCCGCGTGACTTTTTGGAATCTTTTCCGTCAGTGAAAGTGAAAGGGGGTAAAAGTATGACAGACGAAAAAATCATTGAATTACTGTTCCGGCGGGACGAGCGTGCTCTTTCGGAGATCGAATCGAAATACAAGGGCTTGCTGAGATATATTGCAGGAAACTTCCTCTCCGCGCGCGAGGATGTGGAAGAGTGCCTGAACGACGTTCTGCTGAGCATCTGGAACGCCATTCCTCCCGAAAAGCCAGACGATCTGCGAGCCTATGCCTCTGCAGCTATGCGCAACTGCGCGATCGACAAGCTCCGATCCAACAAAGCCGACAAACGTGGCGGCGATCTTCAATCTGTCAGCGACGAATTTCTTTCAATGCTTGATGACGGTACCGATCTTGCAAGCGAATTTGAAGCTCGCCGCGCGGGAAAGATCATAAACACATTTCTCGAGGAACTGAACGAGGAAAGCAGAGATATCTTCGTGATGCGCCACTATCTCGGCATGAGCTATGCAGAAATAGTTGACGTCTTCGGTTGTTCAGAGGGAAAGGTTAAAATGTCGCTTTTACGTTCAAGAAAAAAGCTTGCTGAGAAACTAAGAAAGGAAGGTATTATCGTATGAGTTACACCAACAAACAAGAAGAACTTCTCCGCTCTCTTGACCACATAGATCCTGATATGATATCGGGCGCGGTCAGAAGGATCGACGAAAAGAAAAGCCGCATTGCGGCAACCAAAAAGAAAACTAATTTATTCTTGAAGCTTGCGCCGGCCATCGCGGCGTGCCTGGTGCTTCTTGCATTAGCTCTGCCAACAGCTACCCTTATAACAGAATACCACGAATATACGCCGCCGCGCTTTGGTGCCGACGGTAGCAGCGCGGAGGTTGAAACTCCTCCCGAATACGACGGCAGCCGAGGACTTCTTTATGAGGTCAATGAAGACGGCACGGAAGCATACTGTGTCGGTTACGGCAGCTGCACAGATGAGGTGGTTTATATCGCCTCGCACTACAACGGATTGCCGGTCACCAGCGTTTACAACAAAGGCTATAAAGAAGCATCGGTAATCCCTGCAGACCACCCTTGGAGTAACAAATACATCAAAAAGCTTGTAATCTCGGATACGGTTATATACGTTGGCATGGAGTTCATTCGCCAATGTCCGAATATCGAAAGCGTATATTTCGGCGCGAGCGTTGAATATATTCCCTACCTTCCCTGGAACAGCGGACACGGCGAGAATTTTGCAACTGTGGAGGTATCGCCCGACAACCCGTATTATTCAAGCAAGGGAAATTGCGTCGTTGACCTTCGGATCAAACAGCTCGTTTTGGCAACCCCCACGACCGTCATTCCCGATGACGGAAGCGTTGAGATCATCGGATGGTGGTCATTCTGCTCGGCAAAACACGGTCTTACCTCTATCGTTATCCCCGAGGGTGTCAAGATCATCAGCACCTATGCGTTTCGATCATGCATGAAGCTTGAAAGCGTGACTCTTCCCGACAGCCTTGAATTCATTGAATTAGGAGCGTTCGATTTCTGTGCAAGTCTGAAGACTCTGGAAATCGGCACGAATCTCAGGTCCATAGACCAACGCACTTTCCACAGCAAGTATTGCCCCACGATATATTATAAGGGCACGGTTGCCGATTGGGAGGCGGTTGCAAAGACAACATCCAGCAATGCAACATCGCCCGCCAAAGTTATCTGCACCGACGGTGAGACCACCTCTGTATCCGGCAATCAGAACGATTGCTGGTGGGAAAGATTACCCGAATACGCAGAGCTTTTTGAAGCTTACTCAGAGATCCATTTCAGGAAGAAATTCGTTAAGTATATACCATACACTTCTCCAGGTGAGAAGCATATTGACATTGGAACAGTTAAAAATTAAGATCTTCAACCCTGCCGTGAAAACGGCAGGGCGTTTTTAGTTTTGAGCAGAAAAAGGTATGCTTTGCACAAAAAACTTGACTTTTCCCCCATTTTGTGATATATTATATAAGGAATATTATTTTTATAAGGAAGAAAAATTATGATACTTACTTCTTTTGATCAGATCAACGTCGAAAAACTGAAAGTCATCGCTTTTGACCTTGACGGTACTCTGACCCAGCACCGCACGCCTCTTGATGACGTAAACCGCGCGGTACTTGACAAGCTTTCGGCGAAATACCGCATTCTGATGGTTGGCGCGGGCATGTGTATGCGTATTTTCAACCAGATGGGCGGCTATCCCGTTGATATTCTCGGCAATTACGGTCTTCAGTACGGAAAGTACAATAAGGAAACCAAGACTATCGACATCGTCCGCGACACCGTCGTACCCTGCGACCGCGAGCGCGCCGAAAAGAACGTGGCGATGCTCCGCGAGGAATTCGGATTCACCGAATTTGCGGGCGAGGGCGTTGAGTTCCACGCGTCCGGCGCGATCACCTTCCCCATTCTCGGCAAATCCGCGAAGATCGAGGACAAGCTCGCCTTCGACCCCGACCGCGCAAAGCGCCGTCCCGTCTATCCGCGCGTGAAAGAACTCTTCCCCGAGTACACCGTTTTCATCGGCGGCTCATCCTCCTTTGATCTCGTGCCCGCGCCGAACGACAAATACTACGCGCTCTCAAAACTCTGCGCCGAGGAAGGCTACTCGCACGACGAGGTCCTTTACGTCGGCGACGACTACCGCGAGGGCGGCAACGACCACGCCGTTGCGGTATCCGACATTGCTTTTGTCACGGTTGACGACTACACAAAGCTTAGCGAGAGATTGGAATTTATTCTTTAAGCCATATATTAGGTAAATTTCCTCGCTTTGCTCGGAAATTTTCGATTAATCAAATAAGCGAGTGCGAACAAAGTTTTCTGGGTGTCCCCTCATCACCCTCTGCGGCGGGAGCTTCTCCCAGGAGAAGCCTTGGAGTT
>JAZSOQ010000006.1:0-3979 GCA_045537015.1 Eubacteriales bacterium | reverse complement strand
CCCTCCCGCAAGCGGGAGGGCACGGTGGGTATGCAGTTATCGCATAACTTATTCATAAACAAAAACCACGGGCGGGCAGCAGTAGTCAACGTCTTTCAGATGCAATCCTTTGTTATACGCCTCGCGAACGATCGACATTACGAAATATTTTGTTGCTTCGTGGTATCTGAAAAGCTCGGGCACGGATGTCAAGTGCTTCGGGACAGGCGTTTTCATAGAAGCTGTAAATGCAAAGAACTCATCTCCGATTTCGGATTTGATTTTTGCCGTTGCCTCTTTTATAACCGCGCAAACCTCGTCGTATTCTTCCTTTTTCAAAACGGGAATCGCAACGCAGAGCTTTTCTTCAACCTTTTTGAACATACCAAGACGCACCAAATCAGGAATATTTGCGATCAATTCATTTGGTATTTCCGAATTCTCCGACTGTACGCCGTTATAAATATGCCACAAAAGAGGAACTATATGCTTAAAATAAAGCTCATAGATCCCCGCATAGCGATACGGGCTGTCCCAGAAGGTTGTATCAAATTCATAAAGCCAAAGCCGCTTTGTCTGTCCCTCGGGAGTATTTGAAACCGCCTTTGTTGTTCGAAGTCCGCCGTGTATCGCGTATTCGGACGCTTCGTTATACTCTTTCATATTATAACCCGCATCGAAAGCTATTCCCTGCGCGATCCATCTGCCGCCGTCCTTACGCCTCGGAAATTTTGGAGCTTCAATTTTTTCCGAACCGTAGTGCTGAAAATCCTGAAGAGCCTTCAAAACCGCAAAGCGGTCAAGCTTTGTTTTTTCTTCGACACCCATATTTTGCACAAAAGGCATTTCGGAGATTCTTTTCGACATTTTTTCGAGAATGCCCCATACCGTTTCAAAATGCTTGTGCGAAAATTCAAGCTGCGGCTTGAAGTTTTTGAGAGAATTCTGCGGCTTTGTGATAATAAAATCGGTATATACCTTACCGCTGTCTGTCTGCACCATCAATTCGCCGTCCACGAGCTTTTTGACGATCGGCTCAATGTATGCGGCGGGAATAGCGATCGCTTTTGAAAGTTCGCTTATCGTGACGGGCTTTTCGTAGGCAAGTATCAAAAGATTCTGCACTATCAGATCGCCCTCAACAAGCGACATAGGTTCGCCGTTCAGTCCTTCCGCGCCGCCAAATGTAATATCCAATTTTCCGGGAATGTAATTTTCTTTGTTTTCCATAGTTTCAAGTCCTTTCTTGATCTGACTGCGACCTGCGGAGAGGCGGCTTTTGACCGTACCTTCGGGAATACCGAGCCCTTCGGCAATATCCGAAACGCTTTGATTGCCGAAATAAAAGCGAACAAGCACCTCACGGGTAATAAATCCGAGGTGATTCAACTCCTTGCGCAATTTTGAAGCTTCATCGGAGGCAAGAAAGTCATCGTCTTCTTGTTCCGCAACATCTGCCGCATCTTCCAGACACACCGTAACGGGCGCGCGGTACTTTTTGCGCAGATTGCTGTTGTGCTTATACAAAAGAGTATTTGTGAGCCAGGTTTTCGGATGCTCTATGGTTCCGCCCTTGTGCATATAAGCAAAAGCCGCAAGCATAGTGTCGCCCACAAGATCCTCCGCATCGGTTTGCGAGCCGCATTTTGATGTTGCAAGGCGCATCAGATAATCATAATACTGAATTACTTCATCGTTTGTCATAATTTCTCCTGCTTTCCGGAATGCTTTTGAACGTTCGCTTGTATAGTCGCAATAATTTGATTACGGTTCGGACTTGGGATGTATTTTTTGATAATTATATCATAAAAATTTTTGTTTGTCTATATTTCAGAAAGCCTAATAATGAAATTTGCGATCAAAATAAAGCCCTCCCGCTTGCGGGAGGGTTGGGAGGGTATACGGTTGACACGGCGAGGAATCTGCGCATATTGTTAGAAAGTACTGAATCTTAATTGGGCATTGCGCGACCGAAGGTCGCGCGGGGTGAAGGAGTAAAACCTCCCACAAGGGGAGGTTTTACTCCTTCCAAACGGGCGGCAGGGGCGCCGCCCGTTTGAAGCACACAAGAGTATTTCGCTGTCTGCGGACGGCGACTTAAGAAACTTTTTTGAAAAAAAGTTTCTTAAGAATTTTCCAAAAACTTTCCCGCTGCTGTTGTCTTTAGTTTCATTATAAAATCGAAAAAATCCGTCCGATTTGGACGGATTTTTACCTTCATTCTGCCGAAGGCAGATTATCATTCGGCGCAAGCCGATTATCATTCCGCCGCAGGCGGATTATCATTCGCGCGAAGCGCGATTGTTCTTACGTACTCAATCTGCTTCTTCACAGACTCCGCCGCCGGTCCTCCCTCGCTCGTTCTGCGGCAGAGGCAATTATCGAGGTTGACGGCGTCGTAAACGTCGTCGTCGATTATATCGGAATAGGACTTATAAACCTCGATCGGCAGGTTTTCAAGCACCCGGCCCGTCTTGATGCACTCGGCAACGACCTGTCCCGAGATCTTATACGCCGCGCGGAAGGGCAGTCCCTTGCCGACGAGGTAATCAGCGAGGTCGGTGGCGTTGATGAATCCACCCTCTGCGGCGGCTCTCATCTTCGCGGTGCGCGCGGTCATTGTCGCCGTCATCGGTATGGCAACGTCAAGGCACATTTTGACCGTATCGAGCGCGTCGAAAACGATCTCCTTATCCTCTTGCATATCCTTGTTATACGCAAGCGGCAGACCCTTCATAACCGTCAAAAGAGCCATCAGATCGCCGTTGACTCTGCCCGTTTTGCCCCTGATAAGCTCTGCCATATCGGGGTTTTTTTTCTGCGGCATTATCGACGAGCCGGTGGTGTAGGCGTCCGAAAGCTCGACGAAACCGAACTCCCAGCTTGACCAGAGGATCACTTCCTCGGCGTAGCGCGAGAGGTGGGTCATGAGAATCGAGCAATTCGAGAGAAATTCGAGCGCGAAATCGCGGTCGGAGACGCCGTCGATCGAGTTCTGCGCGATCGCGGTGAATCCGAGCTTTTCCGCCTCGAAAACGCGGTCGGTGTCATAAGTCGTGCCCGCAAGCGCACATGAGCCGATGGGGCAGATGTCGATGCGCTTTAGCGTGTCATTGAATCTTTCAACGTCACGCAGCAACATCATTGCATAAGCGAGCAGATGATGCCCGAAGCTGATCGGCTGCGCCCTCTGCAGGTGCGTGTAGCCGGGCATTATCGCGGTGGCGTACTCCTCCGCCTTGTCTGCAAGCGTGGACGCCATCGCCTTGATCTTCTCCACAACGACATCGGTTTCATTGCGGAGATACATACGAAAATCGAGCGCGACCTGATCGTTGCGGCTGCGCGCGGTATGAAGCTTTTTGCCCACGTCGCCGAGCCGCGCCGTCAGCACGCTTTCGACGAACATGTGAATATCCTCGGCGGTGGGATCTATCGCGAGCTTGCCTTCATTCAGATCTGCCAGAATGCCTGCAAGACCATCGATGAGCTGCTCTGCCTCATCCTCTGCGATGATTCCCTGCTTTGCGAGCATAGCGGCGTGTGCCATGCTGCCGGTGATATCTTCTTTATACATACGGCAGTCGACCGCGATCGAGGAATTGAAATCATCTGCGATCTTGTCCGTCGCCGCGGCCGTCCTGCCCTCCCAAAGTTTTGCCATAATCCTATCCCTTCAAAGCCCGAAAGTTTTGATCAAACTTTTTCAAAAGTTTGCGGTTTCTTAAGGCGGAGCCTTAAGTCGCGCTCCGCAGAGCGCGAAATATCCTTGTGCTTCGAACAGACGACGCCCCGTCGGCTGGTCGGAAGGAGTCGATCCTTCCACTTCAGGGGAAGGATTGACTCCTTCACCCCATTTTTGAATATAAAATAAAAGAATTGACAGAGCGCAATAGCCCCATAAATGGGGCTATTGACTCTGTCCGAGCTGCCTGCGGGGCGCAGTCAGCTCGAAGCGCAGGGGAATTTCGCCCTCTGCGGAGGGCGACTTAAGAAGGCG
>JAZSOQ010000011.1:0-7371 GCA_045537015.1 Eubacteriales bacterium | reverse complement strand
CTCGACCAACACCGCCAACATAGTCAAGATCCTCTGCTCCCTCGCCCACGACGACGGCTGCACCGTCATCATAGTAACCCACGACCCCGCCGTAGCCGAACAAGCCGACGCCGTCCTCCAAATGAAAGACGGCGCGTGGATCTAATATCAGAAATAATCACCCCGCCGGGAGTTTTTTTCGGCGGGGATTTGACATTTCTCTGCTTCTGTGGTAAAATAAATACGTCATCCTGCACAAATTCCGCCTTCTTGATTTGTGCAGATGGGCAAAAAATAAAAATCTTTCCCAAGCGCGTTACTTTTTGGGCAAAAAACGCTTCTTTAAGGGTAAAGGGATTATATGAAAGGAGTGAGTATATGGACGACAAAAGAATTATCGAGCTGTTCTTTGCCCGGGATGAGAACGCGATAGCCGAAACCGAGAAGAAATACGGCGGCTTGTGCCGATATATTGCTTTTAACATTCTCGGCTCGCACGAGGATGCCGAGGAATGCGCAAACGACGTCCTTCTCGCTCTCTGGAATGCCATTCCTCCCGATATTCCCGCAGACTTTGGGGCGTACATCGGACGTGCGGTCAGAAATCGCTCGCTTGAGATCTTGCGCGCCTCAAGCACACAAAAGCGCGGCGGAGGCATCACCGTTCTCGGTGAAGAATACCTTGCCGCTATCGCCGACGGAAGTGATCTTATTTCGGAGTTTGAAGCGCGAAGACTCGGCCGGGTCATAAGCGAATTCCTCCGAAATGCGGGCGAGGACAACAAGGATATCTTCGTCATGCGCTACTATCTCGGTATGAGCCTTGAAGAGATCACCGAACAAACGGGATTCACACTCGGCAAGGTCAAAATGTCTCTTGCGAGAACAAAGAAGAAGCTTGAAGAAAAACTCAGAAAGGAAGGTTTTACGGTATGAAATCAAACAAAAGCAACAAAAAAATACTACGCGGGCTTGAATACCTCGATGACGATGTCATTGCGGGCGTACTCGGAAAGATCAAGCCGAAAAATACCGGCATAAACAATAGACTTGCAAGAAGAAGTGCATGGGTCGGGGCAGCGGTTGCAATCGCGGCTTGCGCGGTGCTCCTCGCGCTTTCGATTCCCACTATGACAACGATGGAAAAGAACTTTGACTTTTTCCATATCGGCGATGTATACGGCTCCGGCGCACATACCGAAATGCCAACAGAGCGCAGAGAAAGCAACGGTCTGATCTACGCGATCAACGATGATGGCAAGAGCGCAGCCTTTGTCAGCTACGGAACCTGCACCGACGAGACCGTGTATATCGCTTCGACATACGAGGGTCAGCCTGTTACCGTGATGTATAACAATGACTATCCCAAGGGAATCTTTCCGGTCTACCATGAAAACAAAAATAAAAACGTCAAGCATATCGTGATTCCGGATACCGTTAAATACGTCGATGAAACCTGCATTTCCATGTGCCCGAATATCGAGAGTGTATATTACGGCGCGAGCGTTGAAAATATCAATAGCTTCAATTTTAAGTGGGGATACGGTGTGAAATTTTCGACGGTCGAGGTGTCGCCCGAGAATCCTTATTACTCGTGCAAAAACAACTGCGTCGTCGATCTCAGAACGAATGCCCTTGTTCTTGCAACCCACAAGGCGGTCATTCCCGATGACGGAAGTGTGAAGATAATCGGCCGCGGGGCATTCGCTCCCGCCTGCTATTGGCTTGGTTCAATAGTGATCCCCGAAGGCGTCAAGGTTATCGATTACGGCGCTTTCTCGGGCTGCAGCCGGCTCGAAAGCGTAGTTTTTCCCGATAGTCTTGAGATAATTGATGAAAATGCCTTTTCTAATTGCCAAAATCTGAAAAAGGTTGAATTGGGCGCTAATCTGAAAGCTTTAAGCCAGGATTTTCTGATCTCAACTCATATTAAGAAAATAGATTATAAGGGCACGGTCGAGCAGTGGCAGGAAATTATCATATTCGATGCGAGGGTGACATTCGAGATCATCGACGGAGATCGGTATGTTGTATTCGGTTCGAATTTGGCTCCCGCAAAATGCTTTGAAGTGAACTGCAGCGACGGCGTCTCGAATTCGCTTGCGGGCAACATCGGCGATTATGACTGGAGAAATCTGCCCGAATATGAAAAGTATGTTAAACAATGGTTTACCGGCTACACTCACTTTGCCATCGGCTCCGACGGTAGATTAACGAAGGTTAAGTCATGGAATTATGACGAACAGAAATAAATTTTCGGCGTACTAAAGCGAGGTTGAAATAATGAAATATTTACGGCACTTATTCAGACAACCCCTAAAAACCGTCACGGGCGTCATATTGTTCACTCTGGCGGTCTCGATACTGTGCGTCAGCGTCGGTCAGGCGTTCGCGGTGCGGACGACGGCGCAAAAAATGAACAACGAATTCACAACGGTCGCGATGTTCAAAAATGCGTATACCGTGCCCGAGGACCTGAGCGCGTGGCTTGAAACGACAGCAGCGCAGAATCCCGACATTGTCAAAATGATTTCAAAGCAGGGATTCCTTTCGGCAAACATTCCGGGGCTTAAAACTATGAACTTCACGGACCCCGAGGACGGAGTTTTCTACGATACCGGAACAACCGGTCCCACGACCGTGCGCCCCTGGCCTCACGGCAGACCCTATTCCTCTGCTATGTTCGTTATCACGCTTGAAGGTAACGTTGGCGGAATCGTGGACAAAAGCAGAACGTATTATATGTGTGAAGAGTTATCTCTTGACTCTTTTGCAACCTACGATGAATTTATGAAATGGCGGACGGAGGTTTATGAGCCTCAGCGGAAACAGATCAGCTATGCAGCTACCATTCAGCTCACCGGCACCATAACCGAGGTCATCTCCCTCGAGGAAGGGTTCGCCGATCCCACGGGAAGAACCATAACGCTTACTTTTTCCGCCCCCAACGCGCGCGATAAGGATCTGAAGGCGATCTTTAATATGAAGAAGGGCGGGCAATACATAGTCTACGGTATGGATTACCGCGACAAGGATTGGGAGCTTCGCAGCGGACTTAAGAACGGCGATCATGAGTGCGTGGTCGGAACCGACGGCGAGCTGGCGATCGAGACGATCGATCTTGACGGCTTCGATATGTCAAAGATGCATATTATGACCGCAGAGGAGAAGGTAGAATACACGACGGCATTGGAGAAGCACAGGGGTTCGAGTATGCTTCCTTACGGTGTCAACATTCAGGCACCATACGCACGCTACGATGTAAATGAAAAAACCTCTGTGTATCTTACACAGAGCCAGTATAAGCTTGTAAATACCGCCACCTTGACGCTCGGCAATCCGATCAGCCAGGTGAATTATGAATTTGTCCGCGATTATGAGGGCGGTCCGGTGAAAGAAGTTCGGTATATCACGGAGTATACATATTTTGATGGAGAGAACTACGTGAGCTGTACCGACGACGAATACACCGAGATCTACAAGATCCCCACCATCGCCCGCCTTGAAGGCACCCCCGAGGAATTCCTCAATTCCGCCGAGGGAGCCGAGTGGAAGGCGGCGATGGAAAGGGACACCCTGAACCACAGCTCTTTCCTCACCGTCGGCGTCGATCACCTCGGATATCTCGTCGATTTTGTCCGCGGCGATTCGATAATCACATCGGGCAGAGCCTTCACCACCGAGGAGATCGAGGGCGGCAGCCGCGTTTGCGTAATGCACGAGGCTCTTGCCGCCGAAAACGGACTCGAGGTCGGCGACAAGATAACTATGAACTTCTATCATACCGACAAGGTCATTCCGTATGATAAGAAGGCCACGGGCTGGGGTGATTTTCTTGCTCCAAATGCCGCATTCTACTACAAAACCACTCCCATCACCGAAACGGCGGAGTACACCATCGTCGGTCTTTGGCGCGGCGAGCGTCTGTGGCCCGACGTAAGCGAGAATGAATATTCATTCTCCCCCAACACGCTCTTTATCCCGAATAGCTCCACCGAAACCGAAATGGAGCACAACGAAAGCATACTCTACACGACCCCCGTTATACAAAACGGCAAGCTCGAGGAGTTCCGAGATTTGGTAGAAGAGGCGAATTATCACAGTTGCTTTACCTATTTCGACCGCGATTATTCGCTCATTATGAAGAATTTCTTCAATTATGAAAACATGGCGGTTCAGGTGCTGACTATCGGTGCCACGATATACGCGGTCATAGTGCTGCTCTATCTGCTGCTCTATCCCGGCTCTTATTCTAAAACGGTAAGAACCATGGAATCTCTCGGCGTGTCATACCTGAAGAGGGTATTCTTCATCTTGAAATCCTCAACGACTATCGTCGCGGTCGCATCGGTCCTCGGAATCCTTCTCGGCTCTTCGCTGTGGGGATCGGCAATAGCCCTGCTTCAGAGCTCCGCAAATGCGGGAACGTCTCTGTTTGTCGAGCCCGGCACGCTCGGATCGATAGTTATCGCGCAGTTCATATTTGTATTTGTTCTTAATCTTTTTGTGTCGCTCTTCGTAGCCGTACCCAAGAAAATGTCGGCAAGGAGGTAAATTATGATAAAAAAGATCTTAAAACGCATCATAAGACAGCCGCTCCCCTGCATAGCCGTTTGCATATTTGCCGCGGTGCTGTCATTTTCGCTTTGCTATCTGCAGCGCTCGCTTGAAGAGGAGCGCCGCAGCTTCGAGGAGACCTGCAATTCGATCCCCGTCAGCTTCAAGCTCACCGAGCTTGACGGCAGTAAATTTGAAGGCCAAACGGGTATCGAGCCATGGGCGATGAATGAGTTCGTGCGCGAGTACGGCGATTTCTATCAGCTTTCAAAGGAAGTTCTCGTTCGCCTTGATTTCAAAGGTGTAATTAAAAGAGAAGACGAACAAGCCACCCCTTCTACCCCTTTCAGCGGAATTACCGCGCTCGAAGCAGCTGATGAGCTGACCGAAGCCCACGGCGGAAGCGTTCGCTGGTATGAGGGATATGACGAAAGCATACTCTCAACGAAGGAATTGGTCTGCCTTGTGCCCGAAGATTATGAGGGCGGCGACGAGCTCGAGGTTGCCTTCACGGGGCAAGATAACATAGAAATTTTAATATTAGATAATGATATTGAGATGATTCATAACTACGTTCAGCACACCTTCACGCTTACCGTTGTGGGACGCTATACCGATGATGAAAACAAACGTATTTACTGCCCCTATAAAGCGATGCTGTCAATATTAGATATGGTCGAGCTTGCTAAAGGGTCGCATGTAAGCTTCCTTGGCGGAATTCTTAAGAACGGCACGGACATCGAAAAGCTCCGCGAGGCTCGGGAAAAATGGTTTGCCGAGCCCAATCCCACGGGCGCGGAGACCCCTTGGCCTGCCGGAGGCGAATATTTCGAGCATTATTTCTACGCGCTTGATATTGAGGACACCCTCCTGCGAACCTTGGAAACAGATATGAAAAACAGCATATATCTGAACAAATTCGCATCCGTGCTCCTGTTTATCCTTTCTGCGGGCGCGGGATTCCTGACCGGATTCCTCATCATACGCTCCAGAAAGCGCGAGATCGCACTCAAGCTGACTATGGGCGACTCCAAAACGTCCACGTTCTTTGAGCTGTCACTCGAACAGCTTACCTGCGCTTTGGCGGGAATTATGATCGGCGGAGCCTTCACGCTTTGGCATCCCGTGTGGCAGCTTGTGACATTTGCGATAATCTATTATATTGGTCTCGGCATCGCGCTCATGGTATTCCTGCGCAAGAACCTTCTCACAAGCATTAAGGAGGATGAATAAGCAATGATTAAAAAAGCTTTGAAGTACGCACTGATCCCCGTGCTGTTTTGCGTTGCCGTTTCTTTGATCCTTTGTGATTTGCAAGCATCGAAGGAGGCTCAGACTCGCGAATACGAGGAGGCTTACGGGTCGGTTCCCGTCACCGTGAGCGCGACGTGGCCTAGGAAATATTATAAGTATCGGGTAAACGATCAGGAATTTGATGTGCCGAATGTGAGTGCGGTTGAGATAAACGGCAGGATCATTAAAGTGCCGTATATGGTTATGATCGATGGCTTTGAAACTGACGCGTCGCGCAGTAGCAACAGTCCGAGCGTCCCTGCTTGGGTCGTTGATCTGTTTACCGGAGAAGAGCCGGTGAAGTTCTATGATGTTTCGGGTGCGGAAGACACCTCGGAACGTGAAAAGTTGAAAAACGAGGTAACTCCCACAGAGCTTTCTTTGGCTGAATATGCAAAAGACATAAATTACACCGCAATGCTGCAGATTAAGAAGGTTAACTCCGAAAAGCGCAATGGCAGTAGTGCTTATTATTTGACCGGCATCACGTCGCTTGCCTGCGACCCGCAGCTCTCTCCGGAAAACGATTGCGAGATCAAGTGGTATGATGGATATGACGAAAGCATTTTTGAGGGAGATGAACCCTATTGCCTAATCCCCGCAGGCAAGGTTGACTATTACGATAGCGGAAACGGCGAGGTCGTTCTCGGCTTTGAGGTCCGTGATCCGATCACAAAGATCGAAAACGGCGAGGTCGTGGTAGAGAGGGTCGATATTTACGAGTATGACTTCACGTTCAAGATCGCCGGAACCTATACCGGCGGCGACTGGAAGAGTGTTTACTGCTCTTTACCTGCAGCTTTGCAAACAGAAAAAGAGATCTACGAAAAGTGGAACACAAGCGTATACTATAGTTCGCTGACCTTTACTATTGCCGATAACAGTCGCCTTGAGGAATTCCGCGAAAAGGCAAGCTTTTGCTTCCCGGAGCCTATGCCCGGTTCCGAAGATCGCCCCTGGGGATTTTATGCGAATGATACGTATAGTGAATTTTACCCCATCTCCTTGGATATCCACGATGAAGAGCTCCTCGAGCTGACAGCCTCTTATGAGGAAAAAGCAGAACTCCACCGCCGCACCACGATGATCGCCATTGCCATTTCCGCTGTTGTGGGATTAGCAATTATCTTGCTCACGGTACGCAGCATCAAGCGCGATATTGATGAGCAAAGATTTACAAGAACCATCAAGGAGGATGAATAAATGAGTATTTCGCTTAAAAATGTATCCTACAGCTATAAAGGTAAATATCAGACCGTCCGCGCGGTGGACGGCGTGTCCTATGATTTCGAGCCCGGCAAGTGCTATGCCATCATCGGCAAGTCGGGATCGGGAAAAACAACCCTTCTCTCGCTGATGGCGGGACTCGACGTCCCCACCGAGGGCGAGGTCATCATCGATGGCAAGTCCACAAAGAATTGGAACCGCAACCGCCTCCGCCGCGATGCCGTCAGCGTGATCTATCAGAATTACAACCTCTTCCCGCTTCTGACCGTGCAGGAAAACATCCGTTACCCGCTCGATCTGAGGAAGATGTCCAAG
>JAZSOQ010000069.1:0-27428 GCA_045537015.1 Eubacteriales bacterium | reverse complement strand
CAGATCCGCGACAGACTCTACCGCGAGCTCCTCAAGGACGTTTCTCTTCGCGTAAACGACGGCGACACGACCGAGGAATTCCTTGTTGCGGGCAGAGGCGAGATGCATCTTTCGATCCTTCTCGAGACAATGCGCCGCGAGGGCTATGAGATCTGCTGCTCGACTCCCCGCGTACTCTTCAAGGAGATCGACGGCGAGAAGTGCGAGCCCATCGAGCGCCTTACCGTTGACGTGCCCGAGCAGTATATGGGCGCGGTCATCGAAAAGCTCGGTCAGAGAAAGGGTGAGCTCCTTGAGATGCACCAGGTCGGCTCAAGAATGCGACTTGAATATCTCATCCCCACCCGTTGTCTCTTCGGTTACAGAACCAAGTTCATGACCGATACCCACGGCGAGGGTATTCTCAATACCATTTTCGACAGCTACGCACCCTATAAGGGCGAGATTCCTATGCGATTCACAGGCTCGCTCGTTGCAAGCGAGACCAACGAGACCACTACCTACGGCATTTACAACTGCCAGGATCGCGGCAGAATGTTCGTTGTACCCGGTCAGCCCGTTTACGAGGGTATGGTTGTCGGCGAGTGTCCCAAGATGGAGGACATCACTCTCAACCCCTGCAAGAAGAAGCAGCTCACCGCGATCCGTTCTTCGGGCGCGGATGAAAAGCTCCTTCTGACGCCTCCCGTACTCTTCGGTCTTGAGGAGGCAATCGAGTTCATCGGCGACGACGAGCTTATCGAGGCAACACCGAAATCGATCAGGATCAGAAAGAGAATTCTGAATACCGAGAACAGACTGAAAGCGCAGAGCAGGATTAAGAGAGGACTTGATAAATAATTCTATCAAAAAAGCAGGACGTCCGCGTCCTGCTTTTTTGAATGATGATCACGCTGCGCGTGAATGATAATCGGCTTGCGCCGAATGATAGTTTTCGCTGCGCGAAAAATGATGGTGAATTTCCGCAAGCGGAAATTCCCAATCAAATAAAAGACAACAGCAACGGGAAGTTTTGATCGAACTTTTTCAAAAGTTCGCGAATTCTTAAGGCAGAGCCTTAAGTCGAGCTCCGCAGAGCTCGAAACTCCCCTGCGCTTCAAACAGACGACGCCCCGTCGGCTGTTTGGAAGGAGTAAAACCTCTCGCTTGCGGGAGGTTTTCGCTCCTTCACCCCGCGCGCGGAGCGCGCACGAGATGCCTTCGGCGCGATATATCCTACGGATACGATATATCACTTCGTGAAGCGATATGTTCCGCTTCGCAGAACGTAAAGGAAAGAATCCGCCGCGGCAGATTCTTTCCGATTATATTGTATTTCGCATTTAGTTTAGCTTGGGCGGTGAATTTTCGCGCGGTGCTCTATACCCTCCCAACCCTCCCGCAAGCGGGAGGGCGAGTTTGGGTGCGTGAACTTCCTTGTTTAGTTCTAAACTGAGTTTTTTGTCTTCACCGCGATATGCCGCTTTGCGGCAACTACGTCCGCGAAGCGGACATATCGTATCGAAGATATATCGTGTCGCAGACACATCGTATGAGCTACGCGAATATATCGTGTTTACCCTTATGCTATTCTTCTCTTACAAGAATGGATTCACCGTCTTTGAGAGCTTTGACCGTATATTTCCCGTCTGAAACGAGGGATATATAGTCCTCTTTTCGCTCTTCGGTATAGTGGCAGATTAAAATGCCGCGGAAGAGAGCGAGCCCCGAAAAATCACTCAATCCGAAGGTGTCGGTGTAGTATTTTGCAACGTGCGAGAGATCTGCGCTTGCTATATGAGCACCTGCGCTGCCGCCGATATAAAGGACGCCGTTTTGAACGTAATCAATGATCGACTTATCAAAGCCGGCTTCTCGGATACGTTTCATCGTGCCGAAGGTATTGCCGCCGCTGACGTAGATCGCATCGATTTTGAGATCAAAATACGACGCGGGATCGAAATAATTGGCGACATAGATGTTTCCTTTCTGAAAGCCGTAAGTTAAGATCCGCGATTCGTATTTGTCGCTTTTGATCGCCGATTCGGTCGCTTTCTCGTTTGGAAAGAAGAGAATTCGGCAATCTGCGGCGGGTCTGGGCAAATGACTGTATATGAATTTCGCCGACTCGGGATGCCCGAAGTCGCAAGACGATAGAATCAGTTCCATTTTATATCGCTTTCCATTCAAGGTATCCGCTTGTAAAGGGCAGATGATCGTACTTTTTAGTCCCTATGTGCTCAAATCCGTTTGTTATATACCAGTTTTTTAAGATCGTACTTTCTTCGATAATACCGATTTTGATTTTTGCCCCGCCGAGTGACTTTACCGTTTCTTTTGCATAATCAAGCATTTGTTTTCCGAAGCCGTTGTGTCTATGCTTGGGAAGGATCGCGAGATTGTGAAGCTCGTATATATCGTCGGTTCCTTTTGAGAGTGACATATATCCGATGATCTTTTCGCCCACGAATAGACCGTACATCAGCCAGCCCCACTTCATTTGCGTTTGAAGGTAGACAAGCGGGATAAAGCTCGTGTGCTTGGGGCAGCTTTCTTTGGTTAAGCCGAATTCTTCGGCAACCGTGGCGAAGCTTTTGTGGATAACATCGAGGCATTCGGGGAGATTTTCTTTTGTTACTTTTGAGATTGAAGCGGTCATTTTGTGTTCCTTTCTCATAAAAATAAAAATCGGCGCAAATCGAAGATCATTCGACTTGCACCGTAATATCCAATATGATCGGTTATACCGATTTATGGGTACGACAATACAAGCCCGACGAAAACTGCTGTTCGTCGCGCTGGGTGGTGGTATTCATATTGATAATGAATGCGTAAACCGCCATTGCCGTAGTCCTTTCCAGAAATATTTGCATAAGTATATCACATTATTTTTGAATTGTCAAGGGGATTTTTGATCAATCCGCGCTTTTTGAGTATTTCCAAAGCTATCCCGACGATGACGGACGCGAAGAAGATCACGCCCCAGATCGCCCAGCCGTAATGGGTGTGGCCGTACTTGTCTCCCGGGTTGGGGCCGAAGATCAGTCCCGCGAGAAAGCCGACGGTGAAGCCGCTCAAGGTCGTGATCGAATACAGGTGCTTCCCGAGAAATGAGGGGAGGATCGAGATCGCGGCGGCGATGTAGAACATATAACTGCTCAGCAGCCAGCCGTAGAGATAGCTGTGCTTGCCCCCGGGCGGTGCGCTGAACAGCCACGCGAGGAAGGCGTAGGAGCGATCGCACCAGATGATTCTGCCGATCAGGTAGAAAAGCATATACCCCGCCGTCACGCAGAGGGCGAAGCGAACGTTCCTTTTCAGCTTCGCCTTGAATTCCGCGCGCTTTTGTTCTTGCTCCATTTTATACATATAATAGATCTGCTCCGCGGGAGTCGGAGTGCTTTGCTCGTCGTTTTTTATCAGCAGATCGACGGAAGTGCCGAAGATCTCCGCAAGCTTGAAAAGCTTTTCCGTGCTCGGCGCGGATTGATCGGTCTCCCACTTCGTTACTGCCTGGCGACTGACACCGACAAGCTCGGCGAGCTTTTCCTGCGACATCCCGCAGCTTTTTCTCTGTTCTTTTATTCTTTCGCCCAATGACATTTTATCACCTCCGCTCAAATTATATCAAATCAGCACGCCGATTTCAACCAACTATTCGGCAACTATTGGTTGCAATGGTAGGAAAATTCGCTTTTTATGCCTCAAGGCTGTTTTTATCGAGTAGAAATTCCTTCACGCCCATCATAACGTATCCTTTTTCGTCGCGGCGCGGTTTCATGCTCTTTTCGACAATGATGATTTTTTTGAACGAATCCATAGCTTTATCAAAGGAAGCGGTTTCCTGCTCATACTTCGCTTGATCGGGAATCGCATAGGCAGATTGAATATAATATTTTTTGCTGCCGAGAGTGGCAATGAAGTCGATCTCGCGCTGAATGCGGGATTCTTTTCCGTCGGCATTTTTTTCGCGGGATTCAACCACACCTACATCGACCTGATAACCTCTGTAGCGAAGCTCATTGTAGATTATATTTTCCATAATATGAGTGCCTTCGATCTGTCTGAAATTGAGGCGTGCGTTACGAAGCCCGATGTCCTCAAAATAGATCTTATAGGGAGTGCCGATGTATTTTCTGCCCTTGACGTTATATCTTTTCACGCGCGTAAGCATAAAGGCATCTTCCATGTGACTGATATAGCGGTCAACGGTGGTATCGCAGATATTTCCGCCGTGAACAGTTTTTATGGTGTTCGCAATATTCCTCGGGTTTGTCAGGGTAGAGATCCCCGATGCGACGGTATCAAGTACTTCGCCGATAGCTACATCATCCTGCAATCCGTAGCGGTTTCTGATATCCCGCAAATAGAGATTTTTCATTTGAGAAATGAGATATTGGGATTTTTGCTCCTCGGTCGCCATAAGAGCTACTGCAGGGAGTCCGCCCCAGACCGAATAATCGTCAAACGCTTCTTCTTTGTCGCCTTGTTTGAAAGCATAGTATTCGGAGAATGAAAGAGGAAGAATATGGACCTCGTCGCCTCTGCCCTCAAATTCGGTCAATATATCCTTGGATAGAAATTTGGAATTGCTTCCGGTGACATATACATCAAGATTGCTCTTGCGGAGAAATCCGTTCATTACCGATTCAAATGCGCCGAGCTTTTGTACCTCGTCGAGCAGAATATAGTGCATATCGTCATCTGCGATCTGCGGCATAAGCCAATTCAGAAATTTTGCGGGATCGACCTTTCGGTCAGATCTCTCGTTGTCAAGCACTATCGGGTTCTCATCGATCTTCAACAGGTCGTCTGCCGAATCGAATGCGAATCTGATTATATGGCTTTCGGCAATGCTTTCCGAAATTAAGTGATTGTAAAACAAAGTGTTAAGCAAATATGATTTTCCGCTTCTGCGTATTCCCGTAATTACTTTGATGAAGCCGTTGTGTTTTCTAACGATCAGTCTGTGCAGGTACACGTCTCTTTTTATTTCCATAATACCCTCCATCTAATATTTTTGCCGGTTGCGGCACTTTTATTAGATATATTATACACCATTTTTGAGAAAAAATCAATATTCCATCTAATATTTTTGCCGCAAACGGCAAAAATATTAGATGGAATGGTCTTAGAATACTATTCCCAATCGGTTCGTCACCTCTGCGCTGATAGTTATGGCGTCCTCCGAGAACGTAAAGCGTATATTGTCTTTTTCGGCTTTGATGGCGGTGCCGGATCCGGTTACGGTGAAGCCGGCGGCGGTCATGGTGGAGCGGATCTCTTCGGGGGTGGACGTGAGCGAAAGACCGTAGAGCATAATTGCGGGGTCGGTTATCGTGATGCGGGTGATGCAGAGCGAATTGCTTGAATAGTCGGGGTAATTCGTCACGGTGTAGATGACGCAATGCTCGGGGTCGATCTGCTGACCGTCCTCGCCTTGAGTGGGAACGTAGCCCGTGCCGTAGTATTCCCAGCCGCCCATTATGCCGTATTTGGGTTGATATGAGGAAAAATCGAAATCGTTCACGTCCTGAGTTATCCAGAATTCAAGATCGTGCTCGGGTTCGATCGGGTGGGGTGTGCAGGAGGGGAGAAGGAGGATGGCGGAAATTAAGAGAATGATGAACTTTTTCATTTTTACCTCACTTTTCTGTGCGGAAGGCGTAATAAACCGTTCCGTTGTATGTTTGAGAGCTCCACGAGGCGATGACTTCGTAGAGGTAATCGCCCGCTTTGACCTCTATCAGATTGCCGCTTACGATGATCTCGTCATAGTTGTCGTAGTTCTTTGTGTTTAAATTGTAGCGTTTGACCGTGATTTTTGACGGACTGCCCTCTAAATTCAAGATCAGCGTCGTCTTTTGGGTGACCTTGATCGCGGGGACTTTGTCCTTACTTTCAAGCGGATGCGAGCTGTCGGCACATACGCCGCTGCCTGTGCCGTCTTCGTTTTCAAAGAACCACGAATAAGTTCCGCGCAAGGCTTTGATTTGAGTTTTGCCGTCGTGAACGTAAAGAAACGGCGGTTTGTTGGGGAAGTTTGATGTTTGCGCGGGCAGGCTGTCGCGGTCGGTATACATCCTCGTTTCCTCGCAGATCGTGCATTTATCGACTGCGGTGTGCTGATCGAAATTGGCGGTTCGTTGCCAATTATGGTCGCATTCCTTGGCGCACCCCGAAAAAGCAGGGAGGCAGAGGGAGAGCGTGAGGATAATCAATAGGATTCGTTTCATTATATACCTCTTTTCGGGCTTATTCCCACGAGGGATCGATGTCGCCGAACAATTTAGCTAAAAGCGCGTTTACCTTGGTTTTGTCGCTTTCGGTTAATGCTAGGGCGCGATTGTTTTCAATATCAATAAATGTTCCGCAATCGGAATGATAGCGCAAAGATCTGTCATCAAAAGTGAAAGTGTAATCGTGTCCGCAGTTGGTGATGCCGTTTGTCCATTTGCTGTTGTTGAGAAGGTCGAGGATAAGTGCGGATTCATAATCGACAACAGATATATTATTGTAATTTATGCCCATTGCCCCCGAGTAACTCAGATCTTTGCAGGAATGGAGGACAAGCGAGAGAAGAAGGATCAAGACCGATCCGATAATTAGTTTTTTCTTCATAGAATTCCCTCCTATTCAAATGAAAGCGTTGCGAACCATTCGTCGTTCCACACTTCGGCTCTGCCTCTGACCTCTATGAGCAGATCGCCGTATACGAACGCAGTGTTGTTTCTCGGATCGTCATTGTACTCGCAAACCAAAGCCGTGACTTCGCGGTCGCGGAGCTTTATATTCTTTTCGTAAATGTTTTTGTGTCGGGTGCCGAGGTTGTTTACGTTTGGGGAATTCGGGGAGAGTTGCTTTATTACCGCAGAAGTCGAAGGATCATTGTCTGTTTCAATGCTTTCGGGCAAATATGTGATCTTGATAAAGAAATTTTCGCCCGTTGAAACTTGCGGGTAATAAGCTATCCACGGCAGACTGTAAAGCTCTTTGACGATAAAGGTGATGTTTGAGAATCCTTCTTTATTGCGGTATGCTATCTCTTTGCCGTCAAACATAGGACGAGGAAAGGCTTTGTCGGCTTTTACTCTGTCAACGAATTCAGTATAAGGCTCCCCGAGCAAGGGCTTGAGATTCTGAATAGTATATGAGCTTTTGGATATATCGTATTTTCGGAAATCCTTTATCATCTCTTTGTAGCTGTCAAAATGGAAGGTGGTCTGATAGATACCCGGCGCGGCTTCGGGGCCGGGAACAACAGTGGAATCGTAGAAATCGGGCTCCTTCGTGCACCCCGAAAAAGCAGGGAGGCAGAGGGAGATCATGAGGAAAATTAACAGGAATCGTTTCATAATCGCACACTCCTTTTTAAGGCAAAGAGCATATCCGCTCCGTGAAAAATTTGTGATCGTGATCGATGCCGCAGCCGCCGCCTTCGAAAAAGCCTTCGTATTCTATGATGATCTCGGCGCTCAGGCAAAGGTATCCTTCGCTGTCGATCGAAAGATAGAAGTGGCTTCTTTCGTCGTATTTCTCAAGCTGCTTTTCGAGCTTTTCTTCCGCTGCGCGGATCTTTTCTTCGGTCGCGTAGGGCAGATATGCGGCATATTCGCCGTAGTCGCCGTATACGTCCCCTATGGTTTTATCGGCGTTAAGTTTTACCGTATAGGACTCGTAGGTTCTGTAATTGCCGATCATAAGTTCGTATCTCACGAAATAATAACCGTTTCTGCCTTGGTCGATGCTGATTTGGTAATGATCGAGCGATTCGATTGGGTATTTTTTCAGTATTTCGGCATTCGCGAGTTCAATGACGGAGCGTTCTTCGTCGGTTAAGGGAGCTTCGGAGACAACGGCTTGTTGCAAGGCTTCGGTTGGAGCCTCAAGCTCTTCAACTGTCCGCGGCTTTTGCTTGCAGGATGTCATAACCGAGGCAAGCAGTAGCAGGGAAAGGAATATTGACAGAATTCGTTTCATGTTTTTTCTCCTTTATGCTGTTAATTGTCCAATTCATACAGCAATGAGCCAAAACGGTCTGCTTCCTCGAAGATCATTTCATATCGCAACCCGCCGTTTGCCATGATGTATTTGTTGCAGGCATGATATACGGTCGTGACTTCTCCGTTCTTATGTTCGATCGATATGACCCATGTCATGCCGGTCTCGGAATCAATTCCCAAAAAGGGAGTCAGATGCAGGCTTTCAAGATAATCAACGATCGCCTGCGCATCCTCCCCTTTGAATGAATACTCATATCCTTCCGGCAGCGACGTTACGGAGATCCTTTTGATGCTGTTTTCATCAAAATTCGGCAGACTGCAGCCAGATAAGATCGGCAAGCAGACGGCGAGGGTGAGGATTATTAACAGGATACGTTTCATAATTTACCTCTCATATTCATTAACAACTTTTATTCCGACTTGCCCGAGCTTGTTTTTGCCGTTCAGAAATGAGAGTGTGACGGTTCGGGTGACGGTGTCGACTTTCTCGGTGTAGGTAATGATGAAGTGATAAAGCGTTTCAACGGGGAGCTTTGTCAGCGCCCAATTTTCAAAAACGAGACTGACGCCGTCTTTGTTGTATAGGGGCAGCTTTTCGAGATAGGTTGTGCTGCTGTGCTCCATAACAGTCTTTTGGTAGATATTGCGGTCGATTCCGATCTTTTCGAGGGCGTCGCCGACGTTGTCATCAAAAGTGATGCCGTAGGGAAGAGGGAGATCTTTGATCTCGACGGCGGTATAAAGCGAATTTGTGTAGCGCACCTTGCCGTCTTCGGCGTGATAGTCATTTGTGTAGCCAAAAAGCTCGCCCGAAGCCATACATCCGCCGCCGTATTCGCCGTCGTAGTGGCAATACACGGGAACTTGTGAAGGATCGAGATCAGCGGTATATTTTTCCGCAAGGTCGAGAAGGTCGCTCTGACTCATATCCTTGGTCAGCCCCGATCGGTCGAGAAAATCGGAAAAGCCCGAAATATCGGCTTCGGGGATGCGGTTGACCTCTGCGGTGTTTTCTTCGGTTACGTCAAACTGCACCCAAGTGCTGTAGGTGTTTCCGCCGTGCCAGAATTCGCAGCGCAGGCGGTATTTTCCGACTCGGGAAAGATCGAAGGCTTTGAAGGAATATCCTTTATTCAGATTACCGCCTGCCGGAAGCATAAGCGCGATCGCGGGGACCGACATTTCTTCCTTTTGCATAGACACCCACTCGCCGGTTGAGGTGAGTATTTCGATGAAATATCCCTCACCGAATGTGATATCTCCGTCGGTATCGTTGTGCCACGTGACGGCGATAGATGCTTCGCCGATGCTGTCGAGAGTGAGATAAACACCTTCAAAGTCGGTGAAGAGCATCTCCTCACCTTCAAAAACGAGATCTTCGGGCTTCTCGGGCTCCCCGCAGGATACTATCGCGGCAAGCGAGAGAAGTATAATAATCAGGAAAAAGAGTTTGTTTTTCATTTCTGTTACCTCCGTTTACTTATATAGACGAAGAAAACGGCAAAAAGTTCCGCTTCGGAGAGGATTTTTTAGAATTTTATCCGAGAAATTACAAAAGTTGCAAGAATGCAGGCCGAAATCATTGCTCCGACGAGCGAAAAGTTGCTGAATCCAAACATCAGCGGCGCGAGCGAGGTGAGGATCGCGATTGCGGATATGATCGAGATGGATTTGCTCCAATCCTTCTTTAATATTATGGAAAGAATGAGGAGAAGGAGCAGAACGCAGGTAAGGATCGCTGTGATGAGGGGGCCGAAGTCGCCATAGCCGTAGGGGATCATACTGAAATAGGAATATGTTACGCGGTGAGGAGGACCTTCCGGATTTGCGAAATTACAAACCGCACCGTATGGCAGTATTTCAAGCACGAGAGTGCAGAGAAGAATGCAGAGAACGATTATTTTCTTTTTCATAATTAACCTCCGTTATCCGAGGATGCTTTCGATATAATCCTGTATATCGTGGATGTCCTCTTTTGATGTGACGTCGATGACGTAAAGGTCGCCATCGTAGATGAATTTTGCCTGGCTGTGATATGAGCCGTCAAAGATCTTTGAATAGTGTACGGTGATCCCGTTTATTTCGCGGCGGAGCTTTTGCTCTTCGTAGCCGCCGATGTAGCTCTTTTTTACGTTATCCTTGCCGAAAAGGATGTAGTAGCTGACCCTGATTCCGTCGCCCGACAGTGTTGCCTTGAGCTGATTCGGGTCGCGGACGTCGACGTTGCCGTTTTCGTCCTCGTAGCAGGATATGCTTATGCTGACTGTCTCTCTTTCGGCGAAGGCGGTATTGTTGTCGTTATAAAGAGTATCCTTGCCGATGGCGGCGTTCATTTCGGCGAAAGAGTTGTAATAAAAGTTGGTGGGACCCGGTGCGCTTGCGCCGGTAAAGGCGATCTTCATCATAAAACCAAGGTAGACGATAAGGCAGAAGCCTGCGGCTATCGATGCCCATTTGAGCCAATTTGTCTTCTTGAGGGGCTTTTCGGCATCAAGGATGAGGGTGGCGTCGATGCCGCTCATTGCGCGGAGAATGTCTTTTTCCGTCATAGCGCAAAGCCCTCCCGTTCAAGATATTTTCGGAGTTTTGCACGGGTGCGGGATAGGCTCATTGCGACCGTGCTTTCCTTGAGCGCGAGATCTTTTGCGATCTGCGCGATCGGGTAAAGGTGGAAGTATCTGCGGACGAAGATGACACGCTCGCGCTCGGAAAGCGACGAGATGAAGCGTGAGAGCGCGTCGCTCAGCGCGGCGGATTCGCCGATCTCGCGCCCGTCGTTCGAGGGCAGACACTCGGCAAGCTCCTCGAGTGCGAGCGTGACGGCTTGCCTCTTTTTTGCGTGTTTTGTGTCATACAGGTCAAGCGCAAGGTTTCGGCTGACGCAACCGACGTAGGGCTTGAGGGGATCGGGCTTTTGCGGGGGAATGCTGTTCCAAAGGCGCAGGTAGGTGTCGTTTGCGACCTCCTCCGAGTCGAGGCGGTCTTCAAGGATCCGGTATGCGATCGCGCGGCAGTATGCGCCGTATTTTTTGTCTGTCTCGGCGATCGCGGATTCGTTTCGGGCAAAATAGAGCTCGATTATTTTTTTGTCTTCCATTTTGAAATCTCCTTTCACCCTTAATAACGGAATTTTGCACTCAAACATCACATAAATGTTATCATATAGACACAAATTTGTCAAGAAAATTTATATTTCCCTTGACAAATTCATACAAAAGTGGTATCATTATTATGTATCAATTCGGTTGTACCGAAAATTATGAAAGGAAAGAAAATTATGAAAAGAATTTTCAGCGCACTTCTCTCGCTCATCATGATTCTCTCGCTCGTTGCGGCTATGGGAATCAACACGTCCGCTAAAGAGGGCGACGTTCTTCACAAGATCAACTTCAAGAATGATGACAAGTATTCGTTTAAGATGTTCTGCACCAACGCGTCTGCTGACGGCGTTTCCGCAGAGGTCTCCGAGGACGGTTCTGCAGCAACGATCACCGTTAACACCAAGTCGAAGAGATATTTCTACGGCGACGTGATCGACGGTCTCAAGATCGGCGAAGGCAAGAAGTACACCGTTGAGGTTCTCGCCGACAACTCCATCGAAGGCAAGACCGCTATCCAGAACTTCGGCGTATACATCAACGGTAACAAGGACGTCATTGAAGGCGATTGGGCGGCAATTACTCCCAACAACAGCAAGTATTCCGACACCCTCAACGCTATGAGAGGTTACTACGGCACTCCCGAGGGCTGGAACGGCACTCCCAAGAATACTCTTTCCCGCGGCGCGGGCGGACAGATGCCCGGTCTCTATGCCAGCACCGGCAGCGGCTACGTCGGCGGAATCTACGAGCCCGATGCAGAGGGCTTCTGCAAGGTCTCCATCGAGGTCGACGGCTACACCTTCCGCGTATTCATCAACGGCGAGTTCTTTGACGAGGGCTCCATCCCTATGGCAAACAGATACAATGATCTCGCTCTTATCTTCTACGTTTACAACGCAGGTTCCGTAACCTTCAAGGACGCTGTTGTTTACGAAGGTAACATTTACACCGCAAAGGGCTTCACCTATCCCGCACTCCGCGAAGGTGCAGTCAAGGATGACTGGTCGGACGCAATGATGCTCAACGCAAAGACTCTCACCATGGACGCTTACGCAAAGGCAGGCCTCGGCGCTAAGCTTACCGATATCAATTTCAAGAACGGTACCGATTACGCTCCCGAGATGCTCACTCTCGCAGGCACCGATCCCATCATCACCGTTTCCGACGACGGCAAGCAGATCGACTTTGATAAACCCACCGATGCTTCCTATACTGACGCAGGTCAGGGCGCAACCTGGTGGGGCGGCGCTATCGGTTCTCTTGAGTACACTGCTGACACTGTATACACCTTCACCTACAAGGTTAAGACCAACGAGCTCCGCGGCGGTATCTTCTTCAACCTCGACGAGACCAACATGAAGAACAACTACGCACAGCTCTACAACTTCTACGGCAACCTTAACGGCACCGACGCTACCGATATGGTAGTTTGCATCAGCGGTACCAAGCTCACCGGTCACGAGACCGTAAAGACCACCTCCTACACCAAGTTTGCAAACCTCGATAAGAACATCGCGTTCGACGCTGACGGATACGCAGATATGGCTGTAACCGTTGACGGTTACTCCTGGAGCCTCTACTACAAGGATGCTGCAGGCGAGTGGGTACTCTTCGAGACTTACCACGGCACTGCTGCTGAGTTCGCAAGCGCACCTCAGGTTGCATGCGGCGTATACCTCTACCACGATATGTGCACCCTCGGTATCAAGGATGCTGCTCTCTATAAGGGTACCCTTACCGATGTTGCTAACTACGTTCCTCCCGTAGAGACCGAGCCCGAGGTTCCCGCTGATCCCGTTCCCACCGGTGACTCCGCTCTCATCTTCGCAGTTGTTGCTGTTATCTCCGTTATCGGTGTTGCAACCATCGCAAAGAGAAGAGAAAACTGATAAATTTATCAACATAATCAAGACTGCCTCCCCGTGAGGCAGTCTTTTTATAAAAAAATCCATTTTACTATTGACAAATAATAATAAAAATGATATTATTATATTGTATCAATTCGGTTTGACCGAAAATAATGAAAGGAATCTGATCATGAAAAAGATCCTCAGCGCAATTCTTTCTCTTACTATGATCCTCGCGCTTGTTGCTGCTATGGGAATCACCGCTTCTGCTAAAGACGGCGACGTTCTCTATGAAGTCAATTTCAAGGGCGACGATAAGTATGCTCCCGCAGATTTCTGCGTCCTCAAGGGCGACGGAACTCTCACCACTACCGTTTCGGATGACGGCAAGTCCGCAACCGTTACCTATGCAGGTACCGCTGCAGGCCGTGCATTCTGGGGCGGCACAATCAAGGGTCTTACCTACGGCGAAGGCAAGAACTACACCTTCTCTATGAAGATGGCAGTTGCTTACACCGATACCGACGGTAAGCTCGCTTCCGGCAACGCAGGCGTGTTCATCAACATGCCCACCAACACCGAGGCTCAGTATCTTCTTGATCTCGGTTACAAATCTCTTGTTGGCTACTACGGTTGTCCCAACATCCGTCACGTAATGAGCTACGGCGCAGGCGGTAAGGCTATCGGTTCCATCTTCTATGGTGATGCTTACGTTACCGACGCAAAGTACCTCTCCGCAGTTGACGCTAATGGCTTCGTTGATATCGATTTCGTAGTTACCGGCGCAAACGTTAAGATATTTATCAACAAGGTTTACATCGACGAGTACGATGCATTCAACACCGGTCTTCTTGAGGTTGCTCCCAACTTCGGTCTTTCCGCATACCTGTACAACCCCAATGCATCTATCACTATTAAGGATGCCGTTGTTTACGAAGGCAACACCGTTAAGAACCCCACCTATCCCGACTACTACGTTGAGGGTGCTTCCGTAACAGGTTACGATAAGGCTAAGACCGGCGATCTCCTCTTCGCAGCTGATTTCTCGAGAAAGGATACCGGCTTCTCGCCTCGTTTCGTTGCTGCTAACGGCACAAAGTTCGCTGTAACCACCGATCCCGCAAACAAGAACTACGTTAAGTTCGAGCAGGACGGCAGCGATGCTGCAGGTACCTACTACGGCTCTATCGTTGAAGGCCTCGAGGTCAACTCCGAGACCAGATACACCACCGAGTGGAAGGTTAAGACCGGTGCTCAGAACTCCGGCTTCTGCTTCGCAGTTCCCACTCTCCATCCCTTCAACAACGCCTTCAACATCTACGGTAACTTCACCACCGGTAACTTCGCAACCGAGCACGGTTCCACCAAGATCACAAACATCAACACTCCCGGCAAGGAGTATGTTCCCGTTTCCGACCTTGCTAACGACGCTGACGGCTATGCAACCTTCCGCGTTGAGATGCACGGCTACCAGGCTACCGTTTACTACCTCAACACCGAGGGCAAGTGGGTTTCCTACAACGTTATCGATATGACCAACACCACCAAGGCTACCGATACCAACACCACTTATCCTCACGAGAGTGGCTTCCAGCTTTGCATAGGCTTCTACCTCCACAACAAGGGCCTTGTTGCAGAGTACAAGGATATGAACGTTTATAAGGGACTTCTTATCTCTGATCCCGAGGGTAAGCTTGATCCCGTTGTTACCGAGCCCGAAGTAACCGAGCCCGCTGATCCCGTTCCCACCGGTGACTCCGCTCTCATCTTCGCAGTTGTTGCTGTTATCTCCGTTATCGGTGTTGCAACCATCGCAAAGAGAAGAGAAAACTGATTATAAACCAATAATCGAATAGCTTTGCTGTCGGCTCTTATTGAGCCGGCAGCTTTTTTGTTGCGACAGTTTTCTGTCAGTCGCTACCTTTATATTTATGCTAAAATCTATTTCGGATGGCAAAAAATAAAAGGGAGGAACTTATGAAAGAAATAAATATAAAAGCCGATCTTTGGAAATTGACACCGGATTGGGCTGTCGCG
This sequence comes from Eubacteriales bacterium, assembly GCA_045537015.1. Taxonomy (GTDB): domain Bacteria; phylum Bacillota; class Clostridia; order Oscillospirales; family CAG-272; genus CAG-390. The sequence continues at coordinate 12,461 of JAZSOQ010000069.1, read as the reverse complement.
GGGACTCGCGGGAGCTTTGGGAGCTGTCGGATCGTGTTCGACCTTTCGCCCGATTGGCAGGGGATGAATAAGCGGATAACCTTTTTACCTGCCGGCGGGGGCGAGGGTGTTGCTTTGTTTTTGAGCGGAAATGCTGTCAGAGTGCCCGACGAGGTTATGGCAAGTGCGGGGACGGCGACTTTTGTGATTGACGGCATTGATGCCGATGGAAACAGACTCGTCAGTGCGCGCGGTGAGCTTCGGGTCATTGATACCGCCTACCCCGTCGGGCGCGAGCCGAAGGAGTATGCGCCGAGCGAGCTCGATCAGCTCCGAGCCGAGATTGAATCGCTTCGCGGAGAGATCGAAGCGCTGAAAAAGGGAGCGGCATAAGATGGCTTCGAGATTTTTTAAGAATTACGACAGATATAAGATCACATATCGTTTCGGCTCGCGCGTGATATTCGGCAAAAAGGAGCACCACTCGGGCACCGATCTTGTTGCAGTAGCCGAAAACGGCGGCGCGGTGTCCGATTGGGTGTGCGCCTTTGACTCGGGCGAGGTCATCGAGGCGGGGTATAATGACCGATCGGGATATTATTGCAAGATAAGGCACGACGAAACGCTCGTCACACTCTATTGCCACTTCAAAAAAGGCACTCTTAGGGTGGAAAAGGGTGATAAGGTGGAGAAGGGGGATATTCTCGGATTTATGGGTAGCACCGGCAGAAGCACGGGCGCGCATTTGCATCTCGGCATCTCCCTCTTCGGCGAGTGGGTCGATCCCGAAAAATATTTTGATAAAGATTTATGTGAGGTGAATAAATTGACTGTAACACAGGAAAGAAAAATGCTCAAGCGAGGCGCCACGGGCGCGGAGGTCAAGCTTTTGCAGACGCTACTCAACTTTCACGGCGCAGCTCTTGAATGCGATTCAAGCTTTGGTCCCGCAACGCAAAAGGCTCTGATCGAGTTTCAAAAGAGCCGCGGCATCGCATCGGACGGCATTGCGGGCGCCGGCACTTGGCAAGAATTGATGAAAATCGCAAAAAATACTTGACAAATAGGGTAAAATAATATATTATTATATTATCTAATAATTACCCGAAAGGATCAATGAAAATGAAAAAGAGATTGATCGCAATGCTTTTACTTTCCTCAATGCTTTTTGCGGGCGTTGCCTGCACGGGCGAGGGTGAAGTCACCACAGCCGCCGAGGAAACCACCGAAGCACCCGAAATTGAAGTAACTACCGCTGATCCCGAGACCGAGGCAACCGAGACCACCTCCGAGCCCGAATCCGAGGTGCTTGACAAGAGCAAGAAATATAATTTTCTCTTTATCGGCAACAGCTATACTCATTATAACGACATGCCCGAGCAGATCTTTGCGAAGATCCTGAAGGCGGCGGGCTATGATGCTACCGTCACGAGAATAACCAAGGGCGGATGGTATCTGATCGACTCCGCAAAATCCACCGACGAGGTCGGCGCGAAGGTTGATTCGGCGCTTAAGCTCCGCGATTACGATTACATCGTTCTGCAGGAGCAGAGCACCTGTCCCGCGGCAACTCCCGCAAAGTTCTATACCGGCGTGCGTGATCTTGTCGAAAAGGTCCGCGCCGACGGCGCAACCCCGATCCTCTACGGCACGTGGGGCAGAAAAGAGGGTCACAGCGTTCTCAAGGAAAACGGATGGACCAATGAAAGTATGACCTGGATGATCAGCGCGGCTTACGAGGCTATCGGCGCCGAGCTTGGCGTTGACGTTGCATACGCGGGTCTTGCTTTCTTTGACGTTTACAACAATAACAAAAACATCAATCTCTATGATGCGGACCTGACTCACCCCAACGCTACGGGCAGCTACCTTGCCGCAATGACTATCTTTGCAAAGATCACGGGTATCGACCCCACAACGGTTGATTACAACGCGGCTCTTACCGATGAAGCTGCAGCTATCCTCAAGGAAGCGGCTCGCAAGGCGGTTTGGGAAACTCCCGAGATCCCCGCGCAGTATAAAACATCCTCTGCCGGTGTTGAGTACGATCTCGGCTATACCGTTGATGCATCCGGTATGAAGAATCTGACCGCGTTCCCGAAATCCGGGCTGATCTCCGTTCTTCAAGGCGGAACATATCCGAACGGTAAATCTTTCTCGGGTATTCTCGGAACAAAGAACGCGATTGCTTCAACCGAATATTCCGTCAAGGGACTGACCGACGCGCAGAAGGCTGACATTGCCGACATCGGTTACGGTGTTTCGGTAATCGGTATCGAGAAGATGGATTCCTCCGCGAAGGGCTACACCACGGCGGTTGAAAACCTTGTCAACGGACATTGGGGTACCTCGTTTATGGCAAACTTCGTCTTTGACGACAAGACCTACAATATCAAGGGCGAAGTCGATGAGAATTCGGATTACTCTTGCCTTATTACGCTCAATTTCGGCTCGAAGCATAAGTTCGACGCAATGGGCTTTTCTTCGGGAAGCCTGAAGGGATTCCCCGGAGTTGCCGAGGTTTATGTCAGCGATGACGGAGTCAACTGGACGAAGGTTCCCTCGGCTTGTTGGGATAACGTCAACGGCACAAAGCTTGTCGACTGCGGAAAGACTCCCGCTGATCCTTGGAACGGCAATACCGCAACGATTACCTGCCTCTTTGATATGGAGGGCGTAACGGGACAGTATATCCGTATCGGCGTTGTGATCGGACGTAACGATGACGCCGCGATGTATAACACCATCAACACACGTGAAATTCTCGTTTACGGCGAAAAGCTTAATTAAATGAAACAGATCAAAAAGATTTTCTTGGCAAAATATTGCCCGGAAAGTATCATAAATAATATTCTTTTCCTGCTTGTCGTGCTGATCCTCGTGTCGGCTTGCTTCCCTACAATGGTCAAGGAGCCTGAGCTGATCGAATACGAGGTTGGCGGGCGTGTGCCGATAGATATTTATATCAGACAGTTTGACGCCTGGCAAAAGGGTCAGATCGAGCTTGATCTGCCCGTTGACCCCGTGCTTATGTCGCTTGAAAATCCCTATGATCCCGCCGAGCGACGCCAATCGGGCGCGGCTTACAGCTGGGATTACGCATTTTTCGAGGGAAAATACTATTCTTATTTCGGCATCGCGCCGATCCTTACCGTTCACGCGCCGACTTACGCGCTGACGGGCAAGCTGCCGAATATACCGCTCACTTGCCTTATCCTCGCTATCGCGGCGGTGATCGCGACCGCGCTTGCTTACCGCGAGGTTGTGCTTCGATTTATTAAAAAGCCGAATCTTTGGCTCTTCCTGCTCGGACTTGCGGGAACCGTTTGCGCGAGCGGAGTTTACCTCGGCGTGCTTTGCTCGGATATGTATTACGTCGCTGTGCTCTCGGCGCAGACATTCTCGATGGCTTTCGTTGCCCTCGCGGTTCGCTCGATGCGGGAAGAGAAGCTCCCACTGAGAATGGTAATGCTTGTCCTCTCCGCGCTTGCGCTGACGCTGACCGTCTGGTCGCGCCCGACCGTCGCGCTGATGTGCGTCGCGGTTTTCCCGCTCTTTATCGAATTCATTTTCAAGATCCGCAAGGATACCTTGAAGGACGGACTTCTGACAGTTGCATCGTTCGCACTTCCCTTGATCGCGGGCGCGTTTGCAGTTATGTGGTACAACAATGCGCGTTTCGGCTCGCCGCTTGATTTCGGCGCGAATTATCAGCTCACAGTCAGCGACGTTTCGCTGAATACGATCGATTTCAAGTACCTTTTCTCGTCTTTCTTCTCCTATTTCCTCTGTCCGATGTGGCAAAGTGAGGCGAAACCCTTCATCGAGATGCAGAGAATTATGGTATTGCCCAAAGAAGCAAGGTATTTCTATGCCGACCGCGCCTGCGGAGTCTTTGCTTACGGTCTGCCCCTCGGTATTCTTCTCTATCCCCGCCTCGCGCTTATCGAAAAGCATCGTGGCGAGAGGGATGCGTGGAAAACTGCTGTGGTATGTGCGACAGCTATTCTCGCACTTGGTATCGCCTTCTCGGATTTCTGCCTCGGCGGAGTCAATATGAGATACGTTTATGATATTTCCGTGATACTCGCAATGATCTCGGCGGCTGTTCTTATGAATCTGACCGAGAAGAGCGAGGGTTACGAAAAGCCGATATTCGGCGTTTTGACCGCTGCTCTTTCAGTGATTTCGATATGGACGAATGTCGGAGTTGTTGAGACAATCAGAAAGGTGTTATCATGAAAAAATTCATAAGCTTTATTCTCGCTCTTCTTATGATGATTCCGATTTTTGGATGTACGGACGTTCCCGAGGATACTCTTCCTCAGGAAACGACCTCTCCCGAAACCGAAAAAGAAGAGACTTATCTTAAATTAATTGAAAACGGAGAGCTTTTGTATACTCTCGTTCGTCCCGAAAAATGCTCTACAACCCTTTTTTCGGCAATCAAAAGCATAAAATCCACAATTGAGGAGAAGCTCGGTATCTCTGTCAAGGATACGGATGACTGGGTGCAGGGCAAGCCCATGGCTGGTGAATATATCAGCGAAGGTGCTGAAATACTCGTTGGCGAGACAAACCGCCGTGAGAGCCGCGAGGTCTATCTCACTCTTTCTGTGGGTGAGTATGCCATCCGCGCTGTTGGAAACAAGATCGTTATCATCGGCTATAACGATAATCTCACGGTTGTTGCCACAGCGAGATTTATAAACGATTATATAGTCGCTGCCGAGGGAGGCGAGCCTCTCATCCCCGAAAGTCTCAATATTATTGACTCGGCGTATTCATCCGAAAATGGTAAAAAGGACGAAGCTATAGTGGAAAATATTACACCCGTTGGCGAATTATTCAAGGCAGAGACCGAAAAATGGGTAGCCTGCGAGATCGAATTTGAAAGCTCAAAGGAATACGAGAATCCGGTTTATACTGTTGACACCGACGTTATTTTTTATAATAAGTCAAGCGGTACTGCGCTCAAAGTTCCTGCATTTTGGGACGGAGGACTGAGCTGGAAGGTTCGTTTCGCACCCACAGAGGTTGGTGAGTGGAGCTTCTATACCGTATGTACCGATACCGCGAACAGCGGTCTTCATCATCGCGGCGGCAGCGTCAGCTGCAAGGAATACTCGGGCAATCTTGATATTTATAAGCACGGATTTGTCAAAACCGAGGCAGGCAAAAGCTATTTTATGTATGATGACGGCACGCCCTTCTTCTATCTTGGTGATACTCATTGGACTCTTGCGATAGAGGAGATCGACGGATACGGCTCAGTTGAGACCCAAAAGGTCGCGGGAATAACAAAAGAGCTTGCGGATCAATACGGTATCACATCACAGTTTGATTATATTATTAACTACCGTGTAGAGCAAGGCTATACCGTTATTCAGTCGCAACCCCTTTATTGGTGGGACGTCAACGATCAGATATGGTTTCAGGATGGAGCCGAAAATATCTTCACCCTTGGCGTAAATGACTTTATGCTGGAAAAGTTCGAGCAATATGATCGCTATTTTAAAATAATAGCTGATTACGGACTTGTTCATTCAAATACTCAGTTTGGATATCCGACGACCTTAATGAGTGCATATTTCGGCGGAAAGATTACTGACGAGCAGCTTGAAAAGCTCTCTCGCTATTGGGTGGCAAGGTACAGCGCATATCCCGTTATGTGGGCGACCACGCAGGAGGGCGACAACGACTATTACGGTGTTGACCGCGGCGACTGTGAGGCAACACCCGAGACGAATCCGTGGTTCTACGTAATGGACTGGGTCGCAAAATATGATCCGTACGATCATCCGTCCACATGTCATCAGGAAAATTCGATTTATACCCGTGTTGAAAATTCACGCTTTGATGATTCGGAAAATCACTCTTGGTACGCGGCACAGTATAACTATGCTTTCAACGGAATAAATTGGGAGTGGGCAAAGGAGTTTTACAATAATTACGGCTGTAAGCCCGTTGTAAACTACGAGGGTCCGTATGACCATTGGGACGAAAGCGGCGGAAGCGGATATGGTGTCCGTATCCAAGCGTGGGGTGCGTATATGAACGGTCAGTTCGGATACGGCTACGGAGCACAGCCCATATGGAGCATTTTCTGGGCGCAAAACGGATATCCCGACTACGAAACCAGAACGATAATCGACTCATACGGCGAGACCTTTGATAAAGGACTGAACTGGATAGAGGGACTGTATCTGGAGTCCGGTGAGCAGATAACTTATATCAAAGATTATCTTCAGAAATATGAATGGTGGCGCCTTGTGCCCTGTTTCAATAAATCCTATTTCTATCAGCCCGGCTCTTGCAAGTATTCAGTGTCGCACATCGGAAACGAGATCTATATCGGCTATTTTTATGGCAAGTTAAACAACGATAATCTCGGTACGCTCACCTCAATGGCAAATGGCGAGTACGAGGTGCAGTGGTTCAACTGCATTACGGGCGAATACGGTGATGCATTCACCGTGACGGTTACCGACGGAACATATACACTCCCCGCTAAACCCGACGCGGGAGATTGGGTGATCTCGGTCAAGATCAAAAAATAACAAACAAAACGGATACAGCCGCGGCTGTATCCGTTTTGTTTTATTCGAACTCCTCAATCGTCCATTTTACGCACTGAATCGACGTGAATTTATCATCCTTGTATCTTTCGTAATAGACGGTGATGAGTGAGCCGTCGGGGAGCTCGGCGGTGGCGGGGTAGCCGAGGTCGTTACAGTAAGCTTCGGTGAGGATGTGCTCCTCGCCCCAAGTCTTGCCGCCGTCGCGGCTGATCACAATGCGCTCGCCGAAGGGAGCTTCGCGGCGACCGTAGGTGAGAATGAGCGCACCCGAGGAGTGGAGCAGGAAATGAGGGGGAGAGCCGCTGATGCCGAGGCATTCGGGATGCGAAAAGCTCTTGCCGCCGTCGGTCGAGAAGCAGGTGAAGATCGAGAATTTATGCGGTACGCCGTTGCCCTGCGCGCGGATGGAGCCGACGATGGTGCCGTCTTCGAGCTCAACTGCGTGGGGCTCGTGCATATTGGTCTTGTCAAGCCCCTCGGGAAAGTCGATCATGCAAAGCTTTTGCCAGGTCTTGCTCTCATCGGCACTCTCAAAGGCGTAGATAGCGCCCTGCTCGAGCGATCCGTCGCCGGAGTGGAATTCCTTGCCGAGGAAGAAAAGCTTGCCGTTTTTCAGCTTGATCGGTCCGTGAGGCGCGGTAACGGGCACCTTGACAGCCTCGCCCCAAGTGTTGCCGTAATCCTGCGAGAGGCGGACGAAGGAACCGAATTTATTGTGCTCCTCGGGCATATTGGCATATCCGTTGAGTATGCCTTCTGCCATCGGGCGGGTGACGTCGTTTGCATAGCTGTCGATCCAGCCGCGTCTTTCGGCGTAGAACTGCCAGGGGTGGCAGAAATAGGTCAGAAGCATCTTACCGTCGCCAAGATATGTGATTCCCGCGTCGCGGTCGTCAAGATAGGTGTCGTTGATGACGATGGGCGGAGTCCAGCTTTCGCCGCCGTCAAAACTCTTATAAAGGAAGTTTTTGCCGAAAACGCAAAGATGTCCGAGTCTGTTTCCCGAGCAAACGGTGTAAAGCACGCCGTTCTCGTCAATGCAAACGCTTGGCCAACCCTGATAGCGGTAAAATCCGTTTTCGGTGCGTCCGATAATTATGTGTTTCATTATCCTATTTCCTCCGTGATAATTCTGTTCTTGCCCGCGTGCAGGCTGCGCTTGAGCGCTGAGTATGCAAGGTAGTGGTCAAAATAGCGTTCAATTTCAAATTCGTGGCGGCCGAAGGAGTCAAAGAGGGCGTTGAAGGCGTCGAAAGCCTCGTCAGCCTTGCCCTCAGCGGTGAGGATCATGGACTCGGCAAGCCCCGTGCAATACTCGGCGTGAAGCTCGAGAAGTCGCATCGAAAGGCTGAAAATCCTGCTTTGAGGTATCTTTCTCCACGCGCGGAGCTTCTTTGCCATTTCCGCGCAGAGTGGATCGATCTCCTTGAGCGATTCTGCGCGTTCGGGAGAAACGAGTTTTCTTGCCGATGCCGATCTGTGCGGGACTTCGAGGTAATTCACGTCGAAGATGTCCGAGATCTTCTCGAGATATTCGGAAATTTCGCGCCAATTCTCGCCGTAAGCGTGGCTGAAATAGTCCTCGCGGAGCTCATCGAATGTCGCATCCTTGTCGTACATCGCGCGCGAGTAGACGTAGAAGGGGAAGCCGTTCGGGAAGAAGGAACGCTGTGAGCCATCCTGAATGATGCCGAAGAAGCCCGCCTCGCGGTAGGCGCGGACGTCCTCGTAAAGCCGCTCGGCAAGGCGAATGCCGCCGATATCATAGTACTGATGTACCCAAAAATGATATTCATAGCAGAATTTCGGAGTGAATGCGGTCTCCTGCCACCCCTCGGAATAGCGGATGTAGTCCCCAAGATCGCTCGGGAAGACGTTTTTGTTCAATATGAATTTCGGCAGCTCCTTGTCCGCGGCAGACATATCGGGTGTTTCTGTATAATCGCGCGTGATCGCCGCAAGCAGAAGCACAAAGCGGTCGGGGTTTTTGATCTTTTCGGTCACGGGCGGGAAGGCGGTATCGTAATATGCTATGTATGCGATGCGTGTCGCGAGCTCGCGTGCGGTAAGCTCCTCGTCGATAGTGTTGAGCAGCATAACGTACCAATCCGAAACTGTTTGCTTTTTGCACTCGTCGCACTCGCAATGGTTATTTCTGTTGTCGGCGAGCCAGACGTGGAGGTAGTTTACCTGCGGGCTGATCTCGGCATAGTCGGCGATCGCCTTTGCGACGATCTCGCGCGCTTTCGGGTTCGACATACAGAAATTAGTGTTCAGCGCAACGCCGTGATAGAGCGAGCGCGAGCCCTCGGTGAAGGCGACGAAATCGCGGCTTTCTTCGGGGATCGGATTCTCCGAGTCCTTCGTCCAACCCTCGGTGGTGTCGATTCCGAAGGGCTCAGCCGTCCAACCGTGTCCCATATCCTGAAAGATGAGCGATCTCTTCGCGATCTCCGCCTCGCAAGCGCGCTTCCATTGAAGCACCTGCTCCGAGGTGATCGGCTCGGGCGAGCGGTTGGCGAGGTTGTTTTTGTGATTGTAATAGGAATTATAGTAGGTTTTCGGGTTGTCGAACTCGATCATATAGGAGTTGAGCCCGATCTTGGGAGAGAAATCGATGGTTTCTATCATCGAAGCCTGATATTCTGCGCCCTCGTTGCATTGCGCGCGGACGCGAAGGTCTGCCATTTTGCGGTAATTGACCGATTTGAGATCTGTCACGGGGATGAACTCGCCGTCAACGCCGGGATATAGCCATTCGCAGCCGTTCTGCCGCAGATATTCGTAGACCGCGATCAGAAGTGCGCGCGGATTGCTGCCCGCGATGATGCCTCCGCGCTCGTTTGTGTTGATAACGACAACGTCGTCAAGCTCGGGCTCGTCGGTTTCGGGCAGATCGATGCCAATGTCGGCAGAAAGTGCGAGAACGAAGCCGTCGCCGTCGCGCTCGTCGGTCGTGATCTCAATTTCGCCGTAGCGGGGCATCATCATTCTGAGATACTTTTTCAGCTCCTCAGCGGCGAAATCGACGGTTGGATGATCGGAATATTTGAATATCTTATACATTTTTCAGTTCCTCAAGCTGACGGAGAGCCGCTTCGACGATGCGATCTGCGCTGTCGGAGGCGGTGCAGGCGTTGACCTTGCTGACTCTCGATTCATAAGCTGTGCTTTCGTGTACGATCTTGGTCGCGATATATCCGTGTGTGCCGTTTGCAAGCTCGAAAATAACGGTATTGTCAAAGGGAGAAGCTGCCTTGATCCGCTTGCCGACCTCGGTGAAGATCTCGGAGGGCAGACCGACGATCGCCCAATCGCCGAGGCGGATGGTGTGTATCTCGAAGGGAATCTCGGGGCTGACGTCATCGTCGGACTCAAGATACTCGGTCGCAAAGGCTCTCGACATCGAATCGTGCGAAGCCATATCCTTGGCGATCCCCTGCGCCCACGCGTAGTCGGCGTCCGATTTATAGCGGCGCGCGAGGATGAGGTTTTTCGAGATCGAAGCGATCTCGGGAGCGGAATTATCCGCCTTAATATCGGCGTTGATCTCAACGACGGTGGATGTCAGACCCGCTCCGATAGCCTCGGGCGCGTTTTTCGTGCCGCCGTAGTAGGAATCCGAGGTGGTGCCGAGCCAGTCGATGCAGTTGATGTCGCCCGCGGTGCCGTTGAAGAAGAGAACGAAGATGTCCTCGCCGTAAACTCGCTTCAGACCTCTGCGGAGCGCACCGGGGAAGTCGGCGCTGAAACTCTTCTTGTTCTTTGCGTGGCAGTCGGGGTGGTTGGCGTAGTTGACGACAAATCCGCGCACGTCGCCCTCGGCGGAGTCGATACGCATCACGTTGACTGCGTAGTCGGGGGTGCTGATCGGTGCAACCATAAGCTCGCGGTGCGCGCGATTGGGATTCATTTTGATCGAGCCGTCGGTAAGGCGGATGTCGCGGCAGAAGCTGTAACGATCCTCCTCGCCCTTGCCCGTGCCGATCGCGGCATCGGAAAGGTTCTTATATGCCTCAATAGCGGCGGTGATCGCGCCATTTTCGGTCACGGAGGCAACCTCGGGGTCGGGGGGACAGAGCCAAAGCTGGTAGTCGCAGGCGCCGCCCGTGTGGGTGTGAGTCGCGCCGACGAGGATTCGGTCAAAGGGAACGCCCGTGGCATCCGAAATGGTTTTACGAATGCGGTCGGCGGTGTTTACGTGGAAAGAGAGGGTGTCGACTGACACGAGAATGAGAGCATTCCCGTCAACATCGAAAGCCGCGGCGGTGGCAAGGAGCTTGCCGCGCGCGGGCTCGGATGTTAGGCAAGGAGTAAATCCGCCGGGGATCAGCTTGCCCACGGGCGGGGTTATATCAAATTCTGAAAATCCAACTCTTAACATAGCCTTTATCTTCCTTTAACTGAAATAGTGGGGTTTAACGGGGAGTCCGGTCTTTGCCGATTCAACTGCGGCGAGGCAGACGGCAACGGTGTTCGAGCCCTCGATAACGTCGATCTCGAGCTCCTTTTTGCCAAGGATGATGTCGCACATATCGGCGATCTCGGCGGTCATATTGTGGTCGTTGAGGTCAACGGGTATTTTTTCTTCCTTGAAGCTGTGCTTGCCCTTTTCGTTTATGCAGGGCGTGAAAAGGGTAATGTAGGGCGATTTGTTGTCGCCGAGGATAGTGCCCTTCGAGCCGAAAAGCTGTGTGCGCATCGTGTAGGGACGCTTGCATCCGATCGAGGTCAGAACCTTGCCGATAACTTCGTTCGGGTATTTGAGGATCGAGATCGTGCAGTCATCCACGGGCCAGTCGGTGAGCACCTTGTGGTTTGCGTAGGCAAAGACCTCGGTGGGGTCGCCCGCGATCCAGCGGAGAAGGTCCATCGCGTGACAGCCGCCGCCGACAACGGGATGGCGGATATATGAGGGATCCTTGCGCCATTCGCCTCTGCCGAGGATCGAGTAATCATGCGCGTATTCGGATTCAACGTAGAAAAGCTCGCCGATGTCGCCGCGGTCGACCATTTCCTTCATCAGCGCGAAGGCGGGAGTCTTGCGGCAGACCTGACCGACCATGAATTTCTTGCCCGAGGCGCGTGCGGCGGCAATGATAGCCTCGCATTCATCAAGTCGCATTGCAAGCGGCTTTTCACAGAGCACGTGATAGCCCGCTTCAAGCGAATCGACACACTGATCCTTGTGGAAGGAGTCGGGCGAGCAGACTACAACGCAGTCAAAGCCTCCCGCGCGGAGCATATCCTTGTAGTCGGTGTAATATGTCGGGAGCCCGTGCTTTTCGGCACGAGCCTTAACACCCGCCTCGTCAACGTCGCAAAGCGCGGCGAGGACGGCATTTTCATTTCTGAGGATACCCTCAATATGACTGCGACCGATGCCCTCGGTGCCGATGACGGCGAAACGAATCTTGTTTTCCATAATATTTCCTCCTTGATGATGAAAGGATTATTTTGTCAAGATAATTGTACCACGAGCAGAAGAGGATGTCAAGCAGTTTTTCAAAAGACCGAAAGCTTTTGAAGATTTTTAAGAAACTTTTCTCGAAAAGTTTCTTAAACAGAGCTCGAGACAGCGTCTCGAACTGATGCGAGACCTTCAGGTCTCGCTACCGTGCTTCAAAATGGCGGCGCCCCGCCGACATTTTGGACAGAGTCAATACTTCCCGAATGTAGGGAAGTATTGTGCTCTGTCACTCCACGCCCGCAGGGCGCACGATATGCCTTCGGCGCGATATATCCTGCGGATACGATATATCGCTTCGCGATGCGATATGTTCCGCACTGCGGAACGTAAAGGAAAAAATCCGCCGCGGCGGATTTCACATTTTTATTATATTTCGGTTTGGGTTTGGCTTTGGTGCGAAAATCTCGTGCGCCTCTGACTCCCCTCCCACC
>JAZSOQ010000059.1:0-5458 GCA_045537015.1 Eubacteriales bacterium | reverse complement strand
GATATGTGCCGATCGAGCAGTTGATTTGTTCAATATAATAAAATTTACAATTATTTTTGTAAATACTATTGCATTTTTTGCCCGTTTGATATATAATATTAACAACAGAACCCGACACGCCTCTCTTTGATGCGTACCATGTCGGGTCGTTTTATTTTGGAATATTAACAAAATGTTATGCTCATTATGAAATTATTTGATATGAGTTTTTTTGTAAGACAAGTGCGAACACATCGTTCTGGGTGCCCCCTCATCACCCGCTGCGGCGGGAGCTTCTCCCAGGAGAAGCCTGGGGTTACTGTTAGCTTTGTTGATTACAAATGAACATAGTATTGTGATAAACAAAAAAAAGAAAGGAATATTTATTCGCAACTATTTGCGCTCAAAATTGAGTTTAGCAAATTGTTTCAATATAATATTCCTTTTTATGGTAAATTGAGTTATTAATTAGTACGATATTTACTGTTAAAACTAAATGATAGCACAAAAAACTTAGGCTTCTCCTGGGAGAAGCTCCCGCAGCAGCGGGTGATGAGGGGGCACCCAGAAAATTTTGTTCGCACTGGCTTATCAGATATGACATGCAAGTGCTTTTTGTTTAATTGCTACAAAAGATCTGTCTAAAAAACCATTTGAGCCGTCCCCTTTATTTACATTACTTCAATTCATCAAGAAAATAAGCCCTTGTATTGGCATAATTCCCGTTCGCGTCCTTGACTGTGAGGCGGAAATAGAAATCGGTTTCCTTGACCTCGAAGGATGCCTCGGTGATCGGCTTTCCGTCCTTGATCTCAGGCGTGCGGGCACGGCGGCGGCCTGCGGTGTAGAGGTGGATCGCAGCGGCATCCGAGCACTTGATATAGACCCTGCCGTCCTCATAATAGAGCTCTGTAATCTCGGGCCCCGAGGAAGCGTAGGTATCACCGTTTTCGATGGCGTTCAGAATATTCTCGTGCGTAAGCGACTCTGCCTTCACCATCGTCCAAGCCTTAAAGAAGTGGATGCGGTCGTGGTTATCGTCGCCGCCAACACAGGAAATGCGCTTGCCGAGGCGGAGCATCTGATCGTAGACGTAGGGCGTGTAGTCCATATCCGAGCCGCGGTTGGAGGCGCCGTTATTGATCTCGAGCATATTGAGATTTTCGAGCTTCGAATATGTCTCATAGGTATTCATCGACCAGTTCGGGTGGTTGTAGCAAACGAGGAATCCGTTATCGCGCGCAGTCTTGATGATCTCGTTGATGCACTCGATCGTCCAGACCTTCTGATAATCCGGCTCGCCGACATAATTCATTTCACCAAGGAGATCCTTCTGCTTCTGACCGATGTATTTGGGATTGAAGCAGATCTGCTTTACATTGTGGGGATCCTTTGCATAAAGATTGAGGTGCATCTGCTCGACGTCCGCGAAACAGGTGGGCTTGCCCTCATAGAACGAGTGCGCGGGATTGGCATTGTTTCCGAGCGCGTATTCATACGATGTCAGCGCGAGGAATTCTTCGTCGTCAAGATGAGTCAGATCAAAAAGTGCCTCGTGCTCGGTATATGCGATTGCGGAATAGCCCTGCGCCTTATATATTTCCTTCAACTCCTCGGGTGACTGAACGCCGTCCGAGTAATTGGTGTGGCTGTGCATATTTACCTTGTAAAACTGACCGTTTTCGGGCAAAAGATATTTTTTCATAATGATATCTCCTTAAAGAGTTTTTATAATTTTACCACTCTAAGCCTCAAATGTCAATAGTTTTTAAGAAAAAGCAGGCTCCGAAGAACCTGCTTTTAATATATGATCAGTCGATGTCAAGAAGCTTCTTGGGCTTCGATTTACCGCGTGCGGCGTAAATGGTATAGTCCTCATCATAAAGCAAAACATAACCGCCGAGCTCTTCGATGTCGCCGTATTCCATGATCCGCTTGGCATTTCCTTTGCCTTTTGCCGCGTAAATATAATCGTCGCAAGCGTAGTAAACATGATCATCCCGCGAGATGACCAGCTTGTAGTTGACAACATCACTCGCAATGACTTTGGCTTTGCCGCCCTTTTTGCCGTTCACGACATAGAGTTCGTCGTCGGAAATATAATATAGATACTTGCGGTCGGAAGAAACGACAAATCTTTCAACGTCCTCTGCGATCTCCTTTGCTTTATCCTCTGCCCTCTCGCACTTTGCGATCTCGAGGCACATCAAGGTATCATCCTCGAAATAATAAAGATATTCTGCGCTGTCGTCTATAAAGAAGCTTGTGGAATCGGATCTTACAAGCTTGCAGTTATTATTTTCGTTCTTTGATACGTAATAAGCGGCTGTGCCATAAGTATAAATATGCTCAAAAAATGATTCCACAGGCATAATTTCGGTAACTGCCGCAACAGAAAGCAGGGCTGTATACGTATTGATATATCCGGGACCGCGAAGAGTGAGCTCCGCGCTTGCGACCTTGACTGCTTCCTTGCCCTTGGAGGAAACATAAGTTTTGCCGTCGCTGTGATACATTATCTCGGTACCGTCAAGATTGAGCCAAAACTTTGGGATACAGGAACCGATCTCCTCACACTTGCCCTTTTGGTTGTAAACGTAAAGCATAGCAGAAGCTATTCCCTCAAGTTCCGAAACGTAAATATATTTGCCGCCGTTCGACATTCCGACAACAGAACCGCCGCATTCAGCAATCTTTGTCGATTTTTTGCCGTTGAAGTAGTAAAGATTCGTTTCGCCATCCTCGGAAGCCGTGTAAGCTATGCTCTCGCCGTCGGGTGAGATAACATATGAAATCAGAAGCTTGCCGCCAAGGAGCTCAACTTCGCTTTCAAAAAACCTTACCGATTTTTCGCCCACTTTAGCGTAATAATATGAGGTAGTTGTTATATTGTCTTCCACGGAGTAAACGACCGAGTCACCATAAAGCGAGATAGAATATTTGTCAACATCCTCGGCAAACGCCTTCGCCTTATCGCCCTTGATCTCATAAAGACTTCCATCCGACTCGAACACAACAGCTTTACCGTCTATCGAATGCTTATAGACGCCCAGTCTCTTTGCATCGCTCTTGATTTTGACGAGCTTGCCCTCTTCAAAAAGATAGATATCGCCGTCTGCCTCGGCTAGTTCTACATCCGCACAAGCAAGATATCCATTACCGTCGGGGATCATAGCCGCGAGCACGGAAATAGTGATGATGAGACCGAGAAGCACGAGAACACCGGCATAGGCATAATTCTTCTTATCGCCGAGAAGATCGCGCGCCTTATCATCGACCTTCTTAAGCGCGGGCTTTAACTTTGCCCCAAGAGTCTTTGCCTTGGCTACAAGCTCACCCACTGTATCCTTCTTTTCGGCGGGTACAGCTTCGGTTGTGGGAGCTGCTGCTTCCCCGATCGGCTGACCGCAGGATGTGCAGAACTTTGCGCCGTCTTCTATCTTGGCACCGCATTTAGTACAGAACATTTCGATTTCTCCTTTATAAATTATTTTTTATTATATCAAATTCGGATATTGACAAAAGCATGTCTGCTTTTCAAAAGCCCCCATAATAATTGTATCACAAAATTGAACTTTTGTCAATATTATGCAAAAAAGCATCATAAAATAACCCCGATCAAGCATTGATCGGGGCAAAAATTATTCTATTTCAATATCAAGCGGCTTATCAAGCTCATCCGAGACATATTTGCCGTTTTTCTTTCTCTGGCGCACACATTCACTGAGCAGGTACTCGATCTGACCGTTGACGGAACGGAAATCGTCCTCCGCCCAGGCGGCTATAGCGGCGTAAAGCTTCGGCGAAAGGCGCAGGGGGATCTGTTTTTTCTGCTTATCGTCCATATCAATAGAGGCTTCCCGAATTTACGATGGGCTGAGCGTCGCGGTTGCCGCAAAGGACAACAAGGAGGTTTGATACCATTGCCGCCTTGCGCTCGTCGTCGAGCTCAACGCGTCCGCCTTCATTCAGTCTGTCAAGTGCCATCTCAACCATACCGACAGCACCCTCGACGATCATCTTTCTTGCATCAATGATAGCGGACGCCTGCTGGCGCTGAAGCATGACCGCCGCGATCTCGGTTGCATATGCGAGATATGTGATACGAGCTTCGACGATCTCGATGCCGGCGTCGTCAACACGCGCCTGGATCTCATCGCGAATGCGACCCGCAACGATATCGGAGGAGCCGCGAAGGCTTCCCTCATCTGCAACGCCGTCGCCCGTGGTGTCGATGCCGGGAGCAACGTCGTAAGGGTAGATGCGAACGATGTTGCGGAGTGCGCTGTCGCATTGAAGCGAAAGGTATTCCTTGTAGTTATCAACGTTGAAAACAGCCTTTGCCGTGTCGGTGATGCGCCATGTAACGGCGATTCCGATCTCGATAGGGTTGCCAAGGCAATCATTGATCTTCTGACGGCTATTGTTGAGGGTCATAATTTTAAGAGAAAGCTTCTTTGAGGGGATCTCGACCGCGACCTGACCGTTTGCCGAGGTATTGACGGGCATTGCCACCGTCTTGACGTCACCGCTCTGGCTGAGCTTCGTCTTTGCCGCGGGGTTGACGCTGACGCAGAAGGGATTTACGGCATAAAAACCGTCACCCTTGAGAGTGCCAATATATTTACCGAAAAGAGTGAGCACGAGCGCTTCCTGCGGATTGAGCACACGCAGGCCGCAAAGAGGGATCCAGACGGTGCACATCAGTACGATGCCCGCAATCGTGAGGATAACGTTGAGCGCACTTTCGTTCATTTCCACCCTTGAAACCGCCCACGCAAAAAATGCGATCGACGCGATCTCCGAGAGAATGCAAAGGATCAGCACCAACATACCGTTCTTTTTACCGCTTAAAACTTTTTCTTTCATAATAATAGCTCCTTTAGAATTATTTGCTATTATTATGATATCACAAAGATATCAATTTGTCAATAGATTTTGGAAATATTTTTTATAAAGTGATATTTTTTATCGAGTATAGTCGATAAAACGCCATTTTTTGAGTAGAGTTTCGATTATAGTCGATAAAATCGCGAAAATCGGGGAAAGTTTCGATTATAATCGATAAGTTTTTATGGTGAATGAGCAAAAACCTCCCGCAAGGGGAGGTTTTACTCATTCCGAACAGTCGACGGGGCGTCGCCTGTTCGAAGCACAAAAGAGAGTTTCGCCCTCTGCGGAGGTCGACTTAAGAAACTTTTCGAGAAAAGTTTCTTAAGAATTTTCCAAAGCTTTTCCGCTGCTGTTGTCATTAATTTAAGCAAATCCGCGTCTTTCTGACCACTGTCCACTGACCACTGTCCACTAAAACATATAAAACCACCGCTTTCGCGGTGGTTCAGACCACTGACAAAGGGTTCAGGACGAAAGTTCTGAGCCCTTTGTCGTACTTTACAGAAAAACAAAAATATGGTATAATATAGGTGCAAGAAAAAGCAAGGAGAAACGCCTATGTTTACAGAAAGAAACGGGAAGCAAA
>JAZSOQ010000121.1:0-2960 GCA_045537015.1 Eubacteriales bacterium | reverse complement strand
TGCTGCTTCGTCAAGGTAGTATTGTAAACTTTTCTCAAGCGAAAACTTTACAATCTCCACCTTGACGAGGACTTACCTACGATTCCTACTGGCTTACCTATCCTCTGACACAAATGACTTACCGATGCGCTGATTTTTCATCATTCGCATCTTTCTGTCCACTGTCCACTGACCACTGTCCACTCATTCTCCCGCCTTGCGCGCCTTCACTGCCGCACGGCTGTAAGCAGTATACTCGGTAACTCCGAGGATGGTCTCGCCGTCGATCTGGAGGGCGCAGGGGGTGTCGAATTTGACTGTGACCTCGTCGCACTTGACGATCTCGATATACTTGGTATGACGTGGATGTGTGCCCTTGAAAATCTCGGGGAAGATGGGGATGATGCGCGCGCGGGAGAGGTCGTGCGCTATTGCGAAGCTGAGCTTGCCCTCGGGATCAAGTCTGTCCTGCCCGGGAGTGATCATCATTCCGCCGCCGAAGAATCTGCCGTTCATCGTGGGCGCGAGCCATACCTTTTTGTACTCCTTTGTCACGCCGTCAACGGTGACGGTCGCGTTTCGGGGAGTGAAATCGTAGAGAAGACCCTTGATGGCAATGGTCGTATAATTGATGGGTTTATTCGTATTGGCGCGGATCTCGTCGCCCTTTTCGCAGGCGTAGCCGTCGATACCGTAGCCGACGTTGTTGACAAAGCGGTATTCCTTGCCGTTCACGCGGACGATGGGGAGATCGGTTATGTATTTTTTTATATCAAACGGCTCGGCTCCGCGCTCCTTGCCGAGGTCGTTGAGAAAATCGTTGCCGCTGCCAGCACCGTAATAGTAGATCTGCTGCTTGATCTTGAGCCCGCGGGTGTCGTTGACGAAATGATGAAGCGTACCGTCGCCGCCCGTGAGGATCACGATGCAATCGTCATCACAGGAAACAAAGAAGTCATAAAAGCTGCCAAGCGCGGCGATGTCAACGAATCTGATCTCGCCGTCGGTCAACACCGTTTCAAGCTTGCGCGCAGCCTGTTCTGCCCTGCCGTTATTGGCAAGCGGATTATACAGTACAACATAATTCTTCAAGGAAAAATCCTCCAAAACACTAATTAACATATTGTACCATTATTTTAAGATAAATTCAAGGAATATTTTATGAATTCTTAAGGAACACCCGTTTTTTCGACAAAAAAGTGCAGGGTCCCCCGCAAAGCGAGGGACCCTTTTGGATCTTTAGTTCAATGAAAGAAGATTCAACCATGCGGGCGTTTTTTCGCCCTTCACTATATAAGACGCATTTTTTCGCAAAAAGTTGCACTTTTTCGAAAACTTTTTTCAAAAACAAATTCTTTTTGTGGATGTGCACAAAATCCGAGTCGCATTTTTGTTGAAAATAACGAGTCTCGAAAAGTCGATTGGTAAAATATTGCAATTTTTTATTTATCGATCTCAAGACGGTAGATCTCCATCTGACCCGGTGCAAGCCAGGTGCCGGAAATTATGTGCCCATCCTCGGTTACGCGGTAATTTGCATCCCAATGGTCGGTGGCTACGTCGTGCTCGACGCCGCCGAAGCAAACGCGCCACAGTTTCTTGACCGAAGTTTCGAATACCAAATGGAACATTCCGCTTTCCTTCTGATCGTTGTTGAGGATTGCGACGTATTCGTTGCCCTCCTCATCGGTAAATCGGCTGAAAACGCCGTTCAGATCGTGATTGGAGATAAAACTCTTCGCATAAGGATGCACGCCGTCTTTCCACTCGGGCCAACCGCCGTAAGCTCTGCCGAGATGGAAGCTTCCCTTGTGTGTCAGGCGCATCATCAGCGGGCCGTAGGTCTTGTGGAAGAGCCGCAACTGGCGCGAAAGCCAGGTCCAGGTCTCGGTCTTTTCGCCAAGTTCGTTGACCGGCGCGTTGCGGTAGTTGATATGCGAGCGCATCATGCGGTAATAGAACCAAATGATACCCTTTGCACCGTGAATAACAGAGGTATAAAGCTGCCAGCGAATGTCGTCCTCGTTCGGACAACGGTAACGGAAATGGCCGACCGACAGAACAATGCTCCAGAAAGGAACCTTCATCACAGACGCGGCTTCCGAATAAACGCGCAGGCTGGTGTAATAATCATCCACGCCCTTGCCGTCGCCGTAAGGATTCATCTGGGTATAGTTATCCACCGAGATCAGCGGAACGCCGAGCGAGGGAATGACCTCGTGCGTCCACTCGGTAAAGCTTTCGCATCCCCAAAGAGGCAAGTGGATGGGCCAGCCGGGGAAATGATTGAGATAGGGTATCAGATGCGGGGCGAGCTCAAGCTGAATGGCGGCGGCAGCCCTGATGTCGGGGAAGCTGTCATTGCGCGGCTCGTCGCCGAGATGGAAGCCGAAAACCGCGGGATGATCTCCGAAATCAGCAACCGCTTCGGCTACCCGCGCGCGGTATCCCTCCGGATCGGTCGCCGCACCGCGCCAGGTAGTGCGGCTGTCGGAAAGGATCAGACGAATTCCGTGAGCGTGGCATTCGTCGAGAAGCGCGATAAGTTTTTTCTTGCGTTCGGGGTCCGGGCTGTAATGCGGAGCGACTGTCAGCGTCATACCGCAAGCCGCCCAATCCGCAACATCGGAAAGCGGAACATCATCAATAGCCTGGGTGCCCCAAAACCCCATCGGGAAGATCTGGTTCATTGTCTTTCTCCTTTCAAGTGCAGAATGCAGAGTGCAGAGTTGGCGAAAAATATTTTAATTAAATCTGAAAATTTTCGAGCAAAGCGAGAAAATTATCCTTTCATTTTGCCGAAGGCAAATCATCATTCCGCCGCAGGCGGATCATCATTCTCGCGAAGCGAGATTATCATTCCGCGAAGCGGATAATACCCACTTCATTCAAAAAGTCGAATAAAACGTATGTCTTATCCTCGGATGAACATATCTCTCCTTATTATTCAGCATGTGCTGTGCGTAGAAAAGCGAGGTTTT
>JAZSOQ010000044.1:0-26115 GCA_045537015.1 Eubacteriales bacterium | reverse complement strand
GACCAATCCTCCAGCCTTCTCCAGCGGAGAAGGGGGACCGCGAGGAGCGGTGAATGAGGAGGACACTATATATCCCAACTATATTCAGAAACAGAAATATTGATTTTGTTACTTCGGATTTTTTTCCGCAAAGTCCTTCATAAACTCGACGAGGGCTTCGACGCCTTCGTAGGGCATTGCGTTGTAGATCGAGGCGCGCATTCCGCCGACTACGCGGTGGCCCTTGATGTTCTTGAGTCCCGCTTTTTCAGCCTCGGATGCGAATTTTTTGTCAAGATCGGCGTCGCCCGTGACAAATGTGACGTTCATCATCGAACGGCAGTCGGGGCGGACGGGGGCGATGTAGTAATCCTGCGAATCGAGGTAATCGTAAAGCAGAGCCGCCTTTTTCGCGTTCATCTCCTTCATGACCTCAAGTCCGCCGAGCGATTCGATCCACTCGTAGACCAAGCCCGCCATATAGATGGTGTAGCAGGGCGGGGTGTTATACATCGAGCCGTTCTCCGCCATTATATTCCAATCGAGCATCGAGGGGCACTCGGGGCGAGCCTTGCCGAGCAGATCCTTGCGGACGATAACGAGGGTCATACCCGCGGGAGCCATATTTTTCTGCGCGCCCGCGTAGATGACGCCGAATTTGGTGACATCGACGGGCTCGGAGATGATGCAGGATGACATATCGGCAACCAGCGGAACGTCGCCCGTGTCGGGGATGTAGTTATATTTCGTGCCGAAAATGGTGTTGTTGTAGCAAATGTGAACGTATGCGGCGTCGGGGTTCAGATCCTCGCGCTTGACCTCGGGAATGTAGGAGAAGCCGTCAGCCTTCGAGGTGGCAACAAGACGGACATCGCCGTATTTCTTCGCTTCCTCATAAGCCTTGCCCGAAAACTGACCCGAAACGATGTAATCCGCCGTTCCGCCCGCGGGGAGGAGATTGAGAGGTACAGCCGCGAACTGCGTTGACGCGCCGCCCTGAAGGAAGAGCACGGCGTAATTGTCGGGAATGTTCATCAAACGGCGAAGATCCGCCTCGGCTTTTTCGATGATGGGCTCGAAGTCCTTTGATCGGTGCGACATCTCGGCGACCGACATGCCGCTCTCGCCATAAGAGATCATCTCGGCAGCGGCACGCTCAAGCACGGGGAGCGGAAGCATCGAAGGACCTGCGGAAAAGTTGTATACTCTCTTCATGATATTTCTCCTGTTTAACGTAGTAAAGTGTTATTGCAGAAATTATACTACAATTATATGCATTTGTCAATACCTTTTTGCAAAATTTTGCAACTTGCGAAAGAGTTTTATTGCAAATTTTTGCCCGAAATCGCCCGAAATGCTCAAAATAGCCTAAAATTGTGAATGAAGGAGCAAAAGACGGCTTCATTTTTTACATAGTAAAATGGCTGATCTTTCGATCAGCCATTAAATATTATTTATCCTTGAAAAACATCATTTTGCCATTGGCCTTCGAAGACTTGGCCGTATTGGTTGATGTATTTGCCGTAGCCGTGGCGTTTGTTGTTTTCCCAATAGCCGTCGTATGAGGATTTATCCGACCAGGTCATTTTGCCGTAGCCGTTGCGGTTGCCCTTTGACCATTCGCCGACATATACGTGGCCTGCGGCGTAGGTATACGTGCCTTGACCGTGGCGGTCGCCGTCCTTGAATTCGCCTTCGTAGCAGGAGCCGTCGGTCCAGGTCATTTTGCCCTTGCCGCTGAATTGACCGTCAACGAACGAACCGACGTAAACGGTGCCGCTGGCGTATGTAAACGTGCCCTGACCGACTCGCTCGCCCTTGACCCAATCGCCAACGTATATGTTTCCGTTTGCGTAGTAGTAGCTTCCCTTGCCGTGGCGGTCACCGTCCTTGTAGTCGCCTTCATAGTAAGAGCCGTCGGTCCAGGTCATTTTGCCCTTGCCGTTATAGGTGTCGTTTTCCCAGTTTCCTTGATAAACCGTGCCGTCCGCGAAGGTGAGAGTGCCCTCTCCCGTGCGGTCGCCATTCACCCAATTTCCGACAAAGCGATTGCCGTTCGGCCAGGTGTAGCTGCCATTGCCCGTGCGCTCGCCATGAACCCAGTCGCCATCATAGACGCTGCCATCGACCCAGGTATAGGTTCCCCTACCGTGCATGGATCCACCGTCAAAATTACCCTTGTAGCTGTCGCCATCGGTATAAATTATCTCGCCCTCGCCGTCGGGAGTTCCGCGCTCAAGATTGCCCGTGTATGTGCCGTAGCTTAACTTGTGATCGGTCACGTATCCCGTCACCGATTGCTTTTCTCTTTCCGAAGCGATATAATCCTTTGTCAGATGGTTCGTCTGTTTTAAGAATTCAAGCGCCTCAGTATCCATCTCCTCGTCCCAGCCGATGATAAAGGCGGTGAGTGGATCGGTCGTTTTGCCGCTGTTCATTATGCTGTCGGTAAGATAATTGTTTGCAAGATCGTTTACAAGCTCGGGGAAGTAGAAATCCTCCGCGCCGTAAATGTGATAGAACTCGTGCGTGAATGAGGTAAAATCAGAAGAAAACACAACGGCATATTCGGTGTTGTTTTTCGACGTTTGCTGCTGTGCGTAGGCTCTTCCCGTTTTGTTGAGGGCGAAAATTATCGGATTCGAGTCCGAGCCATTTTGCGAATCGAGCTGCTTTCCCGCTTCCTTTAATGTCGGAAGTCCGGCTTTTGACAAGGCGTCTTCTACCCATTCCTTTGAATAGTCGCCTTTGGCTGCATCGCCCGTGATCTTCGCTCCGAGATAGCTGAAGGTGAGGTCGAGTGACTTGCCGTAGGATGCGGCGAGATCTTCGATCTCCTTTTCCTGCGCCGAAAGTGATGCCGAAAGCTCGGAAAGAGCCGAGTCGTTCCAGCAGCTGACCTCGTCGCTTATCGTGACGACCGTGACGGTGACCTTACCCACAAGCTTCTCGCATCTGCCCTTGTTCATCATTGAAAGATAGACGTTGTTCTGAACGTCATCGGGGATATTGTCGGTAGTTTCGGGAGCCGCGGTGGTTTCGGGGGTCGCGGTTGTGTCCGGAACATAAGTAGTTTCGGGCGTGAAATCTATCTTTTCGGGATAAGTAAATTCGATCTTTTCCTGCGTTTTTGAGGGTCTTTCCGTGACACTTGCAAGATAGGACTCGGTGAAGAATCCGCAGGACGAAAGTCCCGCGGATATGGTAAAGAGGCAGAGCATGAGTGCCGTGATTCTTAAAGCAAATTTTTTGCCGTTATTCATTTGTTGTAACCTCCTCTGCCGTCGTCTCTTCGGGTGCGCCGATGATGCCGAGGTATTCTTCGAAAGTGATGCCTTTGGACATTATTTCGGTTGCTATCTCGACGCCGACATAGCGATAGTGCCAGGGCTCGTAGATGATGCCGGTTTTGTCGGTCGTGCCCTTAGGATAGCGCAGGATGAAGCCGTATTTGTGGCAATTCGCCATCAGCCACTTCTGCGTTGCCGTGTTCGCCTGACCTTCGTCGAGCCATGGGCGGCTCTGGCAAAGAATATCGACGGCAAGACCGAGCTGATGCTCGCTCGTGCCGGGCACGGCGGTCTCCTTTGCCGCAAGGACCTTAGCTTCTGCCTCGCTGTACCCCTTCGAGGTGAAGGATTTTACCTTTTTATCAAAAAGATAGACCTGATCGTCCCAGGTGCGGTAGGCTGAGCAGATATAGGGCGTGTGTCCCGCCGCCTTGCAATCGGCAAGGAACTGCTTCAGCGCATCGGCACAGCGAGAATCGACCTTATATTTGCCCGTGACGGTCGTAAGCTCGAACTCATAATCCTCGGGCAGTGGATACCAGGGGTTGACGAGGACGAGATACCAAGGTGTTTCGGTCACCTCAGGCTCGGGAGTAGTCTCGGGTTCGGTGGTGATCTCCTCGGTGGTCTCCTCGGCAGTGGTTTCGGGCTCGGTCGTAACCTCCGCGGTAGTTTCGGGCGCGTAGGTGGTCTCCTCCTCGGTAGTGACCTCGGGGGAGGTTGTTGTTTCCTCTGCGGTGGTTATTTCGGGGGTGATCCCGCTCGTTTCGGGCGGGAGGGTGATGTCGTCGATATTGAGATAGGGCAGGCAAGAAGTCAGCATTCCCGCCGCGAGCGCCAAAAGAAGCACCGCGGCGTCTTTTTTGATGCCGGACTTTTTATTCATTTGTTGCCTCCAGAATGTCTCCGATGCCGCCAAAGATATATTTAGGTCTGTAGGGGAAGTTGCCGATGTCCTCGCGCGCGGTAACGCCCGAAAGAACAAGGATGGTATCAACGTTCGATTCGATGCCCGCGATGATGTCGGTGTCCATTCTGTCGCCGATGAAGGCAATGTCTTCCGAGTGACAGCCGAGTCTCTTGAGTCCGTGGCGGATCATTACGGGATTGGGCTTGCCGACAAAATATGCCTTTTTGCCCGTCGCGATCTCGATGGGAGCAACGAGAGAGCCGGTTGCGGGCATGATACCGCGGTCGGTGACTCCAACGGTGTCGGGATTGGTGCCGATGAGCTTCGCCCCGCCATTGACGAGTGCGATAGCCTTTTCGATCTTCTCAAAGCAGTAGGTTCGTGTCTCGCCGACAACGACGTAGTCGGGGTTGACGTCGTTCATATAGATGCCCTGGTCATACATCGCCTTCGACAGCGAAGCCTCGCCGATGACGTAAGCGGTGCATCCGGGCGCCTGGCTGTGCAGAAATTCCGCGGTTGCCATTGCGCTGGTGTAAAAATGCTCGGGCGAAACCGAAAGGCCCATTCGCTCAAGCTTCATCGAAAGCTCGTGGGGCGTTCTTTCGGGGCTGTTGGTGAGAAAAACGAACTTTTTGCCGTTGTCGAGCATCCAGTTGACGAATTCTCGCACGCCGTCAAGGATCTTGTCGCCGTGATAAATGACACCGTCCATGTCGCAGATAAATCCCTGTTTTTCAATAATGTTCTTCATTTTGCTTCTCCGTATATCCAAATATTTTTTCTTTATATACTCCGATGGCCTCCCTTGGTTCAAGGGAGGCTTTCGGTTGATATTTTATTGTTTTGATGTATTTTTATTCATTTTTCATCAGTTGTATATCATCGATATACCGTATCTGAGATCTGCTTCCGAGAGAGCGCCTACGCCGTATGCGACAAGTCCGCCCCATTTGTCAATGAAGTAGGTCTGCGGGATCGATTCGATTCCGTATTTGCCGACCGCGTCTTCCAAAAGATCGAAATAAACGGGGAAGGTGTATCCCATTGAATCGATAATTGCCTCTGCCGCCGACTGTGTATCCCAGACGTTGACCATCATAAAGACCACTTCGCCATCCAATTCGCGGCTGACCTTGTCAAAATCGGGCATTTCAGCCTTGCAAGGCGGGCACCAGCTTGCCCAGAAATTGAGCACCACGGGCTTGCCCTTCATATCCGAAAGTCGAACGGGATTTCCCTTTGCATCGAAAACGATGAAATCGGGCGCAGGGTCATATTCGCTGTACCCCGGTTCGGTGGTTTCTTCGGGCTCAGGCTCAGTCGTAACCTCGGGTTCGGGTGTAGTTTCGGGCTCAGGTTCCGTTGTAATCTCCGCAGTCGTTTCCTCCTCGGTCGTCTCGGGTAGAGGAACTGTGGTTTCTTCCCAATATTCGGTTGTTTCCTCGGTTATCGGAGTTGTAGTCTGTTCGGGAACGGGAGTGGTTATCTCGGGTTCCGTTGTTACCTCGGGTTCAGGGGTGGTTTCGGGCTCGGGTTCTGTTGTAACCTCAGGTTCGGGTGTGGTTTCCGGTTCTGGTTCTGTTGTGACCTCAGGCTCGGGTGTAGTTTCCGGTTCGGGTTCGGTCGTAACCTCGGGTTCGGGAGTCGTTTCGGGCGCGGGTTCTGTTGTGACCTCAGGCTCGGGAGTCGTTTCGGGTTCGGGTGCTGTCGTTACCTCAGGCTCGGGCGTGGTTTCCGGTTCGGGCTCGGTCGTAACCTCGGGTTCGGGTGTGGTTTCCGGCTCGGGTTCGGTCGTTACTTCGGGCTCGGGCGTGGTTTCCGGCTCGGGCTCGGTCGTTACTTTGGGCTCGGGTGTGGTTTCGGGCTCGGGCTCGGTCGTAACCTCGGGTTCAGATGTGGTTTCGGGCTCGGTGGTTTCGGCAATTCCGGGGGTTATCACGGTAATGCCGCCCAAGTCGATCATCGGTGATGTTGTTTCTTCGTTTGTTTCGGTTTCTTTTGCGGTATCTTCTTCCGCAGCGGTGGTTTCTTGCGCAATAACTTCGGTGTTCAGTGTAGAAATATATTCCGTCGTTATTTCTCCGCTCTCTGCTACGCAAGAGGTAAAGGAAAAGAGGAGAAACAGAGCGAGAAATAAAGAGAAAGATCTGATCTTTTTCATAAGATTACCTCCATAAATATTCAGTTGTCTTTATTCTGTATTTTTATATTATTCGACCTCGGCATAGATCATAGAGATGCCGTAGCGGAGCGTTTCGCCGTCGATCGCTCCTGTTGCGCCCGCAACGAGATCTCCGTTTGCGTTGATGAAAATGGTTGTGGGAATCGACTGGATTCCGTATTTATATGCCGCGTCGCTGTCCTTGTCGAAGTAAACGGGAAAGGTGTATCCCATCGAGTCGATGAAGGCTTGCGCGATCTCCACCGTTTCTCGCTGCCCGTCGGTCAGATTGACCATCATAAACGCGACCTTGCCCTCGTATTCCTTGGCGATCGCGTCGAATTCGGGCATTTCAGCCTTGCAGGGCGGGCACCAGCTTGCCCAGAAGTTGAGCACAACGGGCTTGCCCTTCATATCCGAGAGCTTGACCGTGTTTCCGTTCTTGTCGTAAACCGTGAAATCGGGAGCGGGATCGTATTCTTCGGCAGCTCCGCTTTCGGTAGTTTCGGCAACCTCCTCGCCCTTACCCGAGCAAGCCGAGAGGGAAAGGAGCATGATCAGCGCGAGAAGCAGGCTGAAAAATCTTTTTTTCATCAAAGTGCCTCCAGAAGCGCCTCGTATCTTGTGAGAAGGAAGTCATATCCCTCGTCCGAGAAATGGCGGTTGGATTTGCCCTCAAGCACGCAGCCCTCGTCGATCCACTCGCACTGCGCGGGATTGTAGAAGGAGAAGCCCGCCTGACGGTAGTTGTCAAAGCAAACGAGTCCCCAACGGGCACAGACCGCAAGCATTGCGTCAACGTAGTCGATGTCGGAAAGACCTTCCTTGTTCTTCGAACGCCAACGGTCGTAGTTGGTCAGGAAGAGGAATTTCGCCTTCGGATATTTCGCGGTCAGACCGAGAATAAGGGCGTTGAGCGCGCCGCAGAAGGTCGAAGTGTCCTCCGAATCGATCTCGCCGAGCGGAACGTGCAAACGCTTGTCATTCGCGCCGCCAAGAACAACAACGTAATCCGCGCCGTCCTCCATATCCGCATAGCGCACGCACATGGGAACGCGCTGCGGTTCGGTGGTCTGATGCGCGACGGGGTTGCCGTTGATGCCGTGATTATATACTGTCATATTGTGCTTTTTTGCGAGCTTGTTGACCCAAGTGACCTCATTCCCGAGCTTGGAGCCGTGAATGAGCGAGTCGCCAAGCGCGACGATTGTTTTTCCTGTAAGATTGGACATAATTAATTTCCTCCAAGATTGTATAATACTACATAATAATTATATCACCAACCAAGCCGTTTGTCAATGATAAATCTGTTCTGTTTTCTTCCATTTATATTATATACCATTTTCCCCACGTTTTTCTGTGACGAGGTCACAAAATATTATTACCCTCTTGCAATTTGGTAAAAATTGTGTTATAATACAATCAGGATAGTATTTTTTAAGGAGAATCACAGTTATGAAGAAGAATTCCTTCTCTCGTCCGGCACCTAAAGCGCCGGGGAGTGAGCTTTATCTTGATTTTCAACGCCGTGCGGATGCTTTTGTTGCGGAAAATATGGCGAATTTTAAGCCGCGTACCATCACGGGTACGAAGGTCATTCACGACTGCGTTTGGGGTACGGTCATGTTCTACCCCTGGGAGCTTGAGCTCATCGATTCTCCCCTTCTTCAGCGTCTGCGCCGCATCAATCAGCTCGGACTTGCTCAGCTGACCTACCCCTCGGCGCACCATTCGCGATTCGAGCACACGCTTGGCGTCGTTGCCGTTGTCGCGCAGATGATCGCTGGCGTTGCGCGCCACGATGCCGCCGTTATGGCGGGCAAGGAGCAGACCATCCCCGCCTCGCATCAGCGCCGCCTCCGACTCGCCGCACTTCTCCACGACGTCGGTCATTGCTTCTTCTCGCACCTCTCCGAAACCATTTACGGCGAGATGCCCGCAATGAAGGAGCTCAAGGCGACCGAGCCGATGTTCGAGCGCGCTCAGCCGCATGAAATGCTCGGTTACATCATCATAAACACTCCCACTTTCGTAAAATGCTTCGGCGAAAGCCTCGGCTATCCATTCGAGGATGGCGAGAACGCCGCCGAGCTGCTTGAGGAGGTCGGAAGAATGATCGTCGGCGCTCCGCCCGAGGTCAAAGACGGCGTGCGCTACGTTTATCTGACCGAAATGATCAACGGTCAGTTCGACGCCGACGCCCTCGACTACCTCCGCCGCGACAGCTACGCGACGGGTCTTGCCCTCGGCTACCACATCGACCGCTTCCTGTATAAGCTCCGCCTCGCCGACCGCGTAGCCGATGACGGCACCGTCGAGCGCCATCTTACAGTCCCCGTTTCGGGTCTGTCGACGGTCGAGGAAATGGTATTTTCGAAGCTGATGCTCTCGAGATACATTTATCAGCACCAGAAAGTGCTCGCCGCAGAGTCGCTGATCGAGGATATGGTCGTCGGAATGCAGAGAAGCGGCAGGCTCGGGCATCCCTGCGACTTCCTCTACCTTTGCGACAATGACATCTACTCGATCGGCGCGCCCTCTGCCGACAAGGCTCTCCGCCCCGCGATCACGGATTGGAAGCTTTCAGAGGACAGCGACGTGACCGTCGGCGATATGGCGGCAAGAGTTCTCGCACGTCGTCTGCCGAAAAAGGCGCTTGTCATCAGCCAGTCGAATATCCATTCCGCCGGCGGGATCAACTCGCGCGACCTTGGAATTTCGGGTCTTGCGGCGGCTGTCAGCCTGCTCCCGCGCCTCCGCGAGGAGATCCTTGAGCAGTCGCGCATCTATGCAGAGAAGCTCGGTATGCAGCGCCCCGAGATGTACGACATTCACATCGCGATCCCGCACATCAGCATGGCGAAGGACTACAGCCGCACGCCGGTTCTGACTTATGACGGCGAGTTCATTCCGATGTCGGAGGCTGTCAATCTCAACGACTGGACGCGCTCCTTCGCGGGGCAGTCCTGGAATGCCTATATCTTCGCCGAGCCCGAGATCCTTCCAGCCGTCAGCCTTGCGGCTTACACGGTGCTCGAGCGCAACGGCATCCGCTGCAAGAGAGAAATTCTTTTCTCATCCCTTAAAGAATCCGACGCTATCGAGGCAGCAGCCGAGAAGCTTGGTATAAATTAAAAAACAAAAACATAAAAGTGAGGTAAATCATCATGGCAAAGTTTGTATGTTCCGTTTGCGGATACGTTCACGAGGGCGACGCGGCTCCCGAAAAGTGCCCCGTTTGTAAGGTTCCCGCATCCAAGTTCAAGGTAATGGAAGAGGGCGCGGCTCTTGCGGCAGAGCACGAGTACGGCATCTACGCAAAGACCGTAAAGAACAACGCCGATATCAGCGAGGAAGACAAGAAGTACATCTTCGAGCAGCTTATGGCTAACTTCCAGGGCGAGTGCTCCGAGGTTGGTATGTATCTCTGCATGGCTCGCATCGCACACCGCGAGGGCTACCCCGAGATCGGACTTTACTGGGAAAAGGCAGCATGGGAAGAGGCAGAGCACGCTGCAAAGTTCGCAGAGCTCCTGGGCGAGGACCTCGAGCCCAACATGAAGGCGACCACCAAGGACAACCTTGCATGGCGCGTTGACTGCGAATACGGCGCAACCGCGGGCAAGTTCGACCTTGCAAAGTGCGCAAAGAAGAATAACCTTGACGCCATCCACGACACTGTTCACGAGATGGCAAGAGACGAAGCCCGCCACGGCAGAGCTCTCGAGGGTATGCTCAAGAGATATTTCAAATAATTTAACATAAAGCAACAAGAGCGACCACCGCGGTCGCTCTTATTTTTCATTGAAAAACTCATCGATAAAAAGCCATAACAGATTGACAAATTGACGGCAATATTGTATAATAAAGTTAATATATATTATGAAGATTCTCCATGATAAAAAACACAAAAAGGAGAGGTAAAATACTATGAAACTTCATTTCGACTTTGAGAAAATAATAGGAAAAATCAAGCCGATGCACGCGGTCGGTCAGCCTCCTTTGGGAGTTAGTGATAACGGAATCGACGATTCGATGTTCCACTATCTGACCGAGGCTAACATTCCATATGCCCGTCTGCACGATACGGGCGGATATTTTGCGGCAAACTTATTCGTTGATATTCCCAATCTCTTTCGAAATTTCGATGCGAATGAAAACGATCCCGCTTCATACGATTTTGCCTTCACTGACGCTTTATTTGTAAAAATGATAGAAGCGGGCATTGAGCCTTATTTCCGACTTGGCGTAACCATCGAAAATGCGCATATGATCAAGGCGTACCGAGTTTATCCGCCCGCCGACCCCCACAAGTGGGCGCGTATCTGCGAGCACGTCGTTCGTCACTACAACGAGGGATGGGCAGACGGCTTCCGTTTCGGTATTAAGTATTGGGAGATTTGGAACGAGCCCGACAACGAGGAGTCTATTGAGCTCAATAATATGTTCAAGGGTACGGCGGAGCAGTATTACGATCTCTACGCCGCAACCTCGAAGCATCTTCGAGAATGCTTCGGCGACAGCATCAAGATCGGCGGCTATGCAAGCACCGGTCTTTACGTCGGCTATATGCAGGAGGAAGAAAAGTACAAACAGCCTCACGAGATCACTCATTGGGAAGAACGCGCTATTTACCATACCAAATTTCTGCTCGGATTCCTTGACCGTGTAAAACGCGACGCTCTCCCGCTCGACTTCTTCTCGCACCACAGCTATATGGATGTCAAGCGCACTGTTGACATTCAGCACTACGCGGAAAAGCTTCTCGCAGATGCCGGTTTCCCCGATATCGAGATCCATCTCAACGAATGGAACACCGACCGCACGCGTGAAACGCGCGGAACCACCAAAGCTTCCGCCGACGTTGCGGCTATGATGATGGCTATGCACGAGACCAAAATGTCGATGATGTGCTATTATGACGCGCGAATCGACATAAGCGTCTACGGAGGTCTCTTCAATCCGCTGACGCTCGAACCCTTCTGCACCTATTATTCCTTCAAGGCATTCGGAAAGCTTTATGCTATGGGAAATCAGGTTGAAGTGACGGGAGAACCCGGCGACGGTCTTTACGCGATGGCTGCAACGAATGGCACGAAACACGGAATTCTGATAACCAACATCGGCGAGGAAAAGGAGATCGAAACCAACCTCGGCAGAGGCTATACCGCTCATGTCATCGACGAGAAGCACTTTATGACGAAGAAACGCATCAGCGTCAATAATTTCAAGCTCAAGCAGTACGACACCATATATATTGAAAAATAACTGCAAGTAAAAATCTCAAGAGCGACCATCACGGTCGCTCCTCAGGATGACATCGCTTTTCTTGAAGGGGGCTCCGCCCCCTTCACCCCTGCATTGCGAGTGCCAACATAGCTGTTTATTCATTATTTGTGCATATTGCTATATGTTAATTTACAATTTGAGTTTGTCGGCAGTCTGAGCGATCGAAAGGTCGCTCTTATTTTTTGCCTAAAAACTCATCGATAAAAAACCATAACTGATTGACAAATTGACGGCAATATTGTATAATTAAGTTAATAAATCAACCTCAAAAAGGAGAATCACCATGTTACAAGCAGGATTTGCAAGAGTTGATATTACACCGCCCTTTGGAAACGATCTTTCGGGTTATTATGAGCGCCGTCTTGCGGACGGGACGCTTGATCCGCTCTATCTCAACGCCGTTGCGCTGACGGTCGGTGAGGAGACCGTTCTTCTCATGGCTGCCGACTACATCGGCATCAAGATGGATGAAAGCATCAAGATCCGCCGTCTCATCTGCGAGCGGACGGGTGTGCCGGTCGATCACATTCTGATTGCCGCGCTGCATCAGCACACGAGCCCCTGCCTTTCCGACCCGGCAACGCGCGAGACCGCGCTGCGTGACAAGACCTTTATCGACGTCGTCTACCGCCGATTTGCGGATGCCGCTGTGATGGCACTCGACGACAGAGCCGATGCAGAAATGTCGACGGCTGCGCGTGACGTGGCAGAGCCGATCGCCTTCGTGCGCCGCTATTTTACGAAAGAGGCGGGCGTTGTCACAAATCCAAGCTCGAAATTTACGCTGACGGGTCGCTGTGCCGAAGCAGATAACACGATGCGACTTGTTCGTTTTGCGAGAAAAGACAAAAACGATATTGCGATCCTTAACTTCTCGACCCATCCCGACGTCATTGGAGGCACGAAGTGGTCCGCCGACTGGCCGGGCTTTGCGCGCCGCTTCCTCGAGGAGGGCATTGCGGGCACATCCTGCCTCTTCTTCACGGGCTGTCAGGGCGACTCCAACCACTACGATTATTTCCTGCCGAGGGAAAAACGCCTCCGCGGCAAGCGTTACGAGCACAGTGCGTTTATGGGCAGAACGGTCGCCGATGCCGCAGTCGCCGTTTGGAACGAGATGACTCCCGTGGCGGACGACAGCGTTTTTGCCGAGTGCCGCACCCTTTACACCCTCACGAATACCGAGGGCATCGAAAAGTACGACGAGTGCGTCGAGTGGGTCAAGGACTACAAGGCAGGAAAGATTCCCGCCGACTCTTACACAATGGCGGAGCGCGCTTTTTGCTACCGCGTGGCTGCACTTCGCGCGCAACCGCTATTCCGACCCGTTCCCATCACCGTCATAAGCGTGGGCGGCGTGGTGTTCGTCGGTTTCGGCGGCGAGGCGTTCACCTCCTACGGACAGATCATGCGCGACCTTTGCCCGGGCAAGTTCGTCGTTTCGGTGGTTTGCGCCAACGGCTACGAGGGCTATTTGCCGACTGCAGAGGCTTTCAGTCAGGGCGGCTACGAGGCTTGCAGCTCCTTCTTTATGCCGACTCTCGAGGAAGAGATCGTCAGCGCGGCGAAGGAAATGCTTGAAAATTTGAAATAAAACGAGGTTTCGATATGAAAAAGATTGGATTTGTCGATTATTTTATCAGCGAATGGCACGCAAACAACTATCCCGCGTGGATCGACCGCATCTCCGCCGAAATGGGAGTTGCTTACAAGGTCGCCTACGCTTGGGCGGAGCTCGAGACCTCGCCCGTTGACGGTATCAGCACCGCCGAGTGGTGCGAAAAATTCGGTGCGGAGCCTTGCGCGACTATCGACGAGCTTTGCGAGAAGAGCGACGTCATCGTAATTCTGTCGCCCTCGAATCCCGAAACGCATCTGCGCTATGCCGAGGCGGTCCTGAAACACGGAAAGAGGACATATATCGACAAGACCTTTGCGCCCGATGCCGAGGTCGCAAAAGAAATATTCGCCCTTGGCGAGAAATATAAAACTCCCTTTTTCAGCACCTCAGCGCTGAGATACGCCACCGAGCTTGACGCGGTCGATGCGCCCGACAGTCTGCTCGTGACGGGCGGCGGCTCGAATCTGCCCGAGTATTTCATTCATCTCGGCGAGATGGTGGTAAAGAAAATGGGCGCGATCAAGAGCGTCAAAGCCACCGCGAACGGTAGCCAGTGGATCATTCAGGCAAAGACGGCAAGCGGCAAGGATGCGACAATGATCTGGGGCGCCTCTATGCCCTACGGCGCGTATATGACCAAGTCCGGGAAAGAGACTTGGAAGTCGCTGAAATCCCCCTTCTTTGACGGGCTTATCGCGGATATGCTGAATTTCTTTGAAACGGGCACGGCAAGCTTTGACTGCGCGGAAACGCTCGATGTCATGTCGCTTCGCGACGCGGTTTCGAAAGCGACCGAGAATCCCGGTGAGGAAACAGAGGTCTGATTTGATCCGTCCCCCTACGAACTCGTAATACAACCAATGGCGAAGGATATTTTTCGCTCGCCCGCTTATCAGCATAAATATAAGGAGATGTCCCGTTGTTAATGAGACATCTCCTATATTTTTAATACCTCTCAAACAAATCTATCCGATACAGGCACTTTCCCTTAACCGTTTGCGGGCAAAATCAGCCCGTATTTGCGAACTACCTCATCGATCAGCTTTGATAATTCCTCAGAACAAGGAAGGTATTGGTTTGTTATCCACCTTGACGTTATTATTTCTACATAATACGCGTCACCCGAGTGCACGATCTTCGCAAGCCAGAGAATATTATCGTATTCCTCCACTTCAAATTGCAACATCAGCATATAGTGTTCGTCATTGCTGATCGGCATCGGAAATTCGGGAAGATCATTGCGTTCGATATATGCGGTGGAACCAGACATGACTTGTGATGCGAGTTCTCTTGCCATATCCTCGCCGACCTTGGCGATCTCGATTTTTTTGATGCTGGATGCGAGGGATCTCCATTCTTCTTCTGAAAAGTACTGCGGATCGGTTCCGAGATATAGCTCCGCCGACGTAATATCAAGGGTGATTTGCGGCTCAAAGCCTTTGCGCACCATCAGGATGGGATCGTGACCTGCACCGATTCCGCCTTGATAGCGACGGCAAGCGACAAACTCCCTGATCGGAACTTCTTTTATTTTGTAATGTGTTTCGCCTGAGAATATGTTTTTACTGAGCTGTATTCCGCATTCGTCCCAAACAAAATTGTAGTTATAAGCGTGATAATTGCTTGGCTTGAAGGTCAGGTATGGCGATATACTCACCACAACCACGGCGTTGATTATCAGAAGGATCAAAAAACAGGTCAAAAAGGTATCTCTTTTCTTCTTTTGCATGATTTTTCTCCTTTCAAAAAGCAAACTACATATCGTACAAGCTCCTCCGTCGGCTTGCGCGAATCTATTCGAATAGTCGTGCAGCTAACGTTTTTGATCCACTTTTCAATCTTTTCGGGCGTCCTTTTCGCGGCAAAGGTGAAGAATTTTTCCTCGCTTTCGTAAAGATCGCCGCCCGGGAGCACCCGCTCGCCGAAACGGTCGATGCTTCTTCGCCGTATGCGCTCCATCCGCTCCTGTTTCGGCGCTTCGAGATAAACGACGAGGCTGTAATATTTCTCAATCGAAGCAAAATCCGCGCATACCGCCGAGAGGACGAAATCCCCGTGCGATTCGATGTCTGCGAGCATCAACCGCTCAACTTCCTCGCGTGTACGCGCGACGGCGTAAGGAACATCCGACTTCGGGAAATAATAATCCTCGACATCCATCCGATAATACCCGAGCCTTTGTGCAAGCCCCCGCCCGAGCGTAGTCTTTCCACTGCCGTTCAGCCCGACTATGGCGATTCCGTGGGGCATATTATTGAATCCTCTCGAGACGCTTGCAAAGCGCGGGTATGTCCTGCGTGACGGTTTGATAAATAACATCAAGCTTTACGTCGCCATATTCATGCACGATTCTGTTTCTCATACCTTTGATTGCTGCCCAATAAATATCTGGGTGACTCGATTTGAATTCGGGTGTGAGTTTTGCCGAATTTTCGGAGATCTGAATTAGACGAAAAAGAATCGAATCACATAGTATTTCATTACTTTCGAGTATTTCAAGAGTCAAGTCTTGTGTATGGGCAATAATAAACTTAACGTCTTTGAGTATTTTTGCAACATAATATGCGTCGCCTTTGACATTATCCATAGATCTTTATCCCGTCCTTCAATATTTCGTTCATCAGCTCAAAATTGCCTTCCAGCTGTCTTTGATCAAGCAGATCTACCTTCTTTTTCAGGCGCTCGCGCAGTTCTTCAATTAATCCGAAAAATTGCAATCCCGTGACGGAGGTGTTGACAAAAAGATCCACATCGCTTGAAGGGGTGGCTTTTCCTTTTGCGTATGAGCCGAACAAATAGCAGTATTCAACAGCGTATTCAGCGAATACCGATATACAAGTTTTTTTGATCTCATCCAAGGTAAGGACGCCGTTTTCTTCATCAACATATCCGTATGTGCGGAGTGTATCGATTATATATTTATATTTTACACTCGATTGCTTTTGGGGATCATTTTCATAATTGGTGTAAGTCCGCAGAGGTACACCTACGAACTCTGCCGCTTTTTGCTGAGTAATGCCTTTATTTTTTCTTAACTCGCGTAGTGTCATTTTATCACCTCGTATATATTATATCATAATTATTATAAATATGCAATAGAAATATGCAAAAATTGCGTATTAATATAAAATAAAATACGCAAAAGTTGCGTATTTTGAGGTGGGAAGGATTCTGAACCTCCATTTGCGCGCATAATTTGTGCGAAAGTGATATTTGGCAATAGCGCGCAAATGATTGCTGTTGCAAGGCAACAGCAAGAGGTTCGAATCTATAAAACAAACGAAATGAACCCTATGGCAACAAGTTGCCATAGGGTTCATTTGGCCTGCCCAACAGGATTCGAACCTGCGTCCTTCAGAGTCGGAGTCTGACGCGCTATCCAGCTGTGCCACGGGCAGATGACTTAATAATTATACAACGGAGAAAGCAAAAAGTCAAGTCTTTTTTGTCGTAGAGCTTGACTTTTCACCCATATTATTATATAATGAAGAAAACCTATTCAGGAGGGCGCATTATGAGCTTGCTTGGACGCGCGTGTGACAAAAAATTCTGGGCGGAGGTTCGGGAGAAGGACTGCTTTGCCCGTTTTCGTGACGAAAATCTTGCCATTTGGAACAATCATTGCGAGGGACGCGAGATCCCGGAGCTGACTTACAGCCTTTTCAAGATCTATTTCGACACCGGAAGCCGCAGCGAATTTGAGTCAGTCTACTTCAACCGCCGTTTGCGGATGAACGCCGCGACCTTTCTTTCGTTGATGTATCCCGAGGAGGAAAAATATTTTACATATTTGCAAGACATTCTTTTCGCCGTGCTGGGCGAGTATACCTGGTGCTTGCCGGCACATTACGGTCAAGCCGATAAGGACAAAAGCCTTATGGTCGACCTTTTTGCCGCCGAAACAGGCTTTGCACTTGCGGAAATCTACACAATGCTCAAGGATCGCCTCGATCCGCTTGTCGCCTCGCGTATTGAATCCGAGATCGACCGCCGCATCATCGAGCCTTACGCCACCAAACTCAACAAGCTTTGGTGGGAAAAGGGAACAAACAACTGGGCTGCTGTCTGCGTGGGATCGGTCGGATGTGCAGTTATGCTTATGCACCCCGAGCGCTTCCCCGAGCTGCGCGATCGTATTGAAGCGACCATGGAATGCTACCTGCGCGGCTTTGCCGACGACGGCTTTTGCGTTGAGGGTTGCGGCTATTGGCACTACGGCTTCGGATTTTTCGCCGTTTACGCCGATATGGTCAAGAAATTTACGAATGGCGAGATGGATTATTTCACTCGCCCGAAGGTCCGCGCTATTTCAACTTATATTCAAAAAATGTTCCTTTCGGGCCGCACGTCGGTCAGCTTTGCCGATTCCGGTACCTCGCTTTCCTACCACATCGGTCTTGTGCACTATCTGAAATCGGTCTATCCCGACGATATTGCCGTCTACGACCGCTCGCTTTCCTATAATTACGACGGTTGCGCCCGCTTCTGCTTGCATTTGCGCTCGGCTCTCTGGTACTGTGAGGAATTTGACACCTCGGATCTGCCCAATGACAGCTGTGCATTCTTTGCCGAGGGCGCGCAGTGGTACATAAAGAAAACTCCCGCCTACGGCTTTGCGGCGAAGGGCGGTCACAATAAAGAACCGCACAATCACAACGACGTCGGCTCCTTCATATTCGCCAAGAACGGCATTCAGATCCTTGCCGACCCCGGCACGGGCAAATATTGCAAGGATTATTTCCGCGACAAACGCTACACCTTCTTTCACACGCGCACACTCGGTCACAGCCTGCCCACATTTGGCGGTGCGGAACAAAAAGAAGGCCGCGAATTTGCCGCGCGCGATGTGCGCGTTGACGGTGACGATTTCGTTCTTGACATTGCGGACGCTTATGGAATCGATGTACTTTCCTCTCTCGAGCGCCGATTCTCCTTCACCGAAACAAGCCT
Organism: Eubacteriales bacterium; assembly: GCA_045537015.1. Lineage (GTDB taxonomy): Bacteria > Bacillota > Clostridia > Oscillospirales > CAG-272 > CAG-390. Next base: position 7,912 of record JAZSOQ010000044.1, on the reverse strand, counting down.
TCGCGTGACCGATAGCTTCGATTACAGCGGCAGTGGGGAGATCGTTGAGCGAGTTGTCTGCATTCGCGAGCCGAAGGAGATCGAAAGCGGAAAGATCGCCATTCTCGACTCTCTTCTGACTTACGACGCCAACGCTGTGGAGTCGGTTGCGATCGAAATGCACACCTTTGACGGCTCGGCGCCTTGCTACACCATTGATTTCACCCTGAAATCGGGCAGAAATGCATTTACATATTCGATTGATTAAGAGGTAAAAATGATCATCACAGTTGATTGCGGCACAACAAATATGCGTTGCCGCCTGTTTGAAGGAAAAAAGCTTATCGACCAGGAGCGCGCGAAGTGCGGAATCCGCGACGGCGCTTTTCGCGGCTCGACGGATATTCTCAAAGAAACGCTCTCGCATCTGATCAAGACCCTTCTTGAGCGCAATTCGCTGACCGAGGGCGACATCGAGGTCGTTATTTCCTCGGGAACGCTCGCCAGCGACGTCGGAATTTACAAAATTCCGCACGCCGTTTGCCCCGCATGGATCCCCGAAAGCGTAAAAGCGGCGGGAATGACCGTGATGGAGGACGTGACGAAGATCCCGATCCTCTTCATCCCGGGAGTGAAAACCCTGCCCGCGGACGACGCCGATCTTGAGACCAAGATCGTGACATACGAATCTATGAGCGGCGAGGAATGCGAGATCTACGGCATCAGCGAGGCGCTCGGACTCCCCGAGGACTTCATCATCACCCTTCCCGGCTCGCACAACAAGGTTATGGAAGTCAAGGGTAACAAAATTTGCTCGATCAGAAGCGGTATGTGCGGCGAGTTTATCGCCTCGATCTCGGGTCACACGATGCTCAAAAGCGCGCTTCCCGACCCCGTCATCCGCGAGGTAATGCCCGAAATGCTGCGCCTCGGCTGGCGGATGGCGGATAAATACGGCCTATCGCCGATGCTCATCAAGGCGAGAATGCTCCAGCTCCTCGGCGGCTATACGCAGGACGAGGCGGCAAACTTCTTCGTCGGCGCTCTGCTGCACGATGACATCGGGACTGTTGCCCGCATCGCCGCAAAACCCGAGTCGAAGGGCAAACCCGTAGTAGTCGGCGGCGGCGACCCCCTCAAAACGGTATTTATGATACTCCTCGCCGAAGCCGGCACCGAAAATCTCATTGCCGTCCCAGATGAAGTTGCGACACTGGCATCGAACTTTGGCGCGATGAGAGTTTATGAGGCGTGGAAGAGGAAATGAGTGGACAGTGGTTAGTGGACAGTGAACAGAAAGATGCGGGCAAATAATTTTGTACAGTACGTCTGAAACGCTGTTTACTGCAAAACTGAAATAAACAAAAGAAATCGGATATTTTGAAGCAATCTTCTTAATATCCGATTTTTTATTAAATTATCTGCCGGTACAATGGAATGCAAAATCCAAAATTTCGCATCTTTCTGTCCACTGTCCACTAACCACTGTCCACTTTAATATCAAGAACACAAAACGATAAATCCCGCCAAACTGAATAAAACCTCCTTCCCCGGTTAAAAATATGACTGTAACCAATCAAAAGGAGCCAAAAATGAAATTCAATCCATTCAGATCCAAAAAGATCAAATTCACGCAAAAGCCCGCAAAGATCAAGCAGGCGGGTGAAAAATCTCCTGCCGAGAGGAATGAGAGCGCCGAGCGCGTCAATCGCACCGTTTATCTGACGGTTGCCGTGCTTCTCATCGTGCTTGCCGCCGCGGTGGCAATGACTTCTGCCGCCAACAAGGCTCGCCGCGGTCAGCCCGCCGAGACGAGCGCGCCCGAGACCACGCAGAACTCGCCCGAAACCGCCGCGCCCGCGCCCGAAACAACTGCTCCTCCCGCAGAAACCGCCGCGCCCGAGGATACCGCCGCATCGGGCGATCAGACCGATCTTCCCGTCGCCGCGGATATTCCCACCCTTTCGCTCCCCGCGGAGGGAACCCTTGGCAAGGAGCACGACCCCACCGTTCAGGTCTTCTCGAACACCCTTGGCGAGTGGCGCGTTCACCTTGGCATTGACATTATGACCGAGGCAGCCGCGCCCGTCTATGCCGCCGCGAGGGGCAAGGTCAAGCAGATCGCGGACGATCCCCTTTGGGGCAAGTGCATCTGGATAGAGCACGAAGGCGATGCCGTCAGCGTCTACCGCGGACTTGACGATACTCTTGCCGAGGGCATCAAGATCGGCGCAAAGGTCAGCGAGGGCACTCTTCTCGGTGCCGTCGGAGAGGGCGGAGTTCTCGAGCTTGCCGAGGAGCCCCACCTGCATTTCGAAATGAAGGTAGCCGGCGAGGACGCCGACCCGCTCGAGTATTTCTCCAAATCCGCGCTCGAGATCCTTGCAAGAAAGCCCGAAAACGTTTACGAGGACTGACCATATCCGCCTGCACTTATTTTCGAGTGCGGGCGGTTTTTATGATTGATATCGAAATAAATCAGAAATTTGTACTCGATCTTAAGTGAGTGCGTCAGATATAAGGTGATAATTTAATGTAAATGTTTGTCTAATGTGCAGTACAGACTCCGCCACCCCTCATTCGTCACGCTCGCGCGTGCCACCTTCTCACAAGGTCCGGGAGAAGGCAAATGATAAGTGCGCTAATTTTGTATTTTCAGCGAATAATGCATATCTATATAATTTTGCATATCAAATTGGAATATTTTATTAAAATAGTTTGCGGTAACTCAATTACGAGCACAGAGTTATCATAATTAAAATATTCCGATTTGCCCAAACAAAAGTATAGCAGTATCCGATGTTCGCTGAAATGCGAAACTAACGGGACCAACTAATTAGCCTTCTCCCGGACCTTGGGAGAAGGTGGCACGCGCGAGCGTGACGAATGAGGGGTGGCGGAGTTTGTACTGCATAAACGACAAGCGTACTCATGGCAATATAATATTTTAAGCCCTCATTTTCAGGCTATACTTTGCTTTTATCAATCAATCCCCCTCTCTACACTGTTTTGTAACATATAAAAAGCAAATTATTATTGATTTCCGTCGGAAAAATATGGTATAATAGAAGTTGATGCGACGAAAATGTGTTTTTTATAATTTTTTTCGAAAAAAATAAAAAAATTTTCCGAAACCGTGCAACCAAACGAAAATTTTGTTGTGTATATAGGTGTAGGGCATTGGAGGCAAATATGCAAGACGAAAAAATTGTGGAGCTGTATTTTGCGCGTGACGAGCAAGCCATTGCGGCAACCTCGGCGAAATACAACACCTACTGTATGAATATTGCAATGAATATTTTGCACAACCGCGAGGACAGCGAGGAATGTGTAAACGACACCTTGCTTGCGGCATGGAATTCGATACCCCCTCACCGCCCCGAAAATCTCTCCGCTTTTCTCGGAAAGCTGACGCGAAACTTTTCGCTCAACCGCCACAAGGCAAATCACGCCGAGCGTCGCGGGGGCGGCGAGTTTGCGCTCTCGCTTGAGGAGCTTGACGAATGTATCGAGGATCCCCGAACTCTTACGGACAACGCCGAGGAGCTCGGCAAGATCATCAGCGAATTCCTTTACACCCAACCGCAGGAAATGCGAAAGGTCTTTGTGCGCCGCTACTTCCACAGCGAGTCGATCTCGGATATCGCAGACTTCTTTGATATGTCCGAGTCGAAGGTCAAATCGATCCTTCACAGAATGCGGCTTTCGCTGAAAAACCATCTCACCGAACACGAAATACACATCTGACACAAAGGTAACAAAATGAAAAATGAAATTTTGGCGCAGGCCATGACACACATCGACGACGCCCTGATAGCCGAAGCCGATGAAAGACGCACCCGCGGCGCGAAGATCACAGCGCGGACGCTTATGCGTAACGTCTACCGCTACGGCGCGGTTGCCGCTTGCCTCATCCTTGCGATCGGCGTGCTGATCGCAGGCAATATCGGCGGACAGGACGTTCTTCTTTACGGCGAAAGCATCGCGGATTCGCCCAGAACCGTTGCGGAATATATGCCCCGCGCGGTTGCATACTACGTTGATACCCACGCACTCGAGGACGTAAACCTTCCCCTTGAACTTGAATTTAAGAAGGGAACGAAGCTGACACTCACCTCGGGCACTATGCTTGTTCTCGACGAGAACGGCGAGACGCTTTACGAAGGCACGGAATATTCCGCTTCCGGCAGCGTTTCTCTCATTGTCACCCTTCCCGGAGATGCCGAGGAATGCATCATCGAGACCGACAGAGGCTACAATATCGTACTCACACAGGACGGCGAGTCCCACGTTTGGTACGTTAATATAGAAAAATAAATTAGAAGATAAAATTTTCACACACAAAGGAGAAAACCAAAAATGAAAAAGATCATCGCACTCACTCTCGCACTTCTTATGCTCACCATGAGCTTTGTAGCTTGCACCGATAACGGTAACACCGACGTTACCACCGAGGCAGAGAACAACGAAACCAACGCTCCCGTTGCAGACCAGACCACAGAGGAAGCAACCGAAGCTCCCGTAGTTCTTCCCTACGCTAACGCAGCTGAGCTTCTTCAGATCATCTTCGACGGCTACAACGCAGCACAGGCTACCGACGAGACCAAGCTTTGGGTCGGCGGCGGTAACATCAACAACTTTGATACCGTTAATCCCGAAGGCCCCGCAGCATTCGTTGCTCTCGCAGACGAGGACTACGACCAGAACCTTGCAGTTCCCACCTCTGAGGTTGCAAAGATCGCTTCCGCTGCTTCTATGTTCAACCTTATGAACACCAACAACTTCAACTGCTACACCATCCAGTTCAATGCAGGCACCGACGTTGATGCTACCATCGAGGCTATCAAGGCTAACATCCTTGCTCGTCAGTGGATCTGCGGCTCTCCTGAGAAGCTCGTTATCGTTAAGATGCCCGGCGACTGCATCCTCGTTGTTTGGGGCGCAGTTCAGTTCGGCGGTATCGTTGATCCCTTCGCAGCAAGCATTCCTTCCATCATCGAGGGCGCAACCGTTGCAGTTGAGCACACCTTCGCTCAGTAATTAATACTTATATTTATAGGGGATATTTGCTCTTTTGAGCAATATCTCCTTTAATAAGTCAAAATTTCACCCAAAGGAGCATAAATAATGCTTTTTTCGAGTATTTCTTTCTTATTTTACTTCCTTCCCGCGATAATTCTTCTTTACTATATCGTTCCCTTTAAGTTCAAAAACGCGGTACTTCTTGCGTTCAGCTTGTTCTTCTACGCCTGGGGCGGAGTAAAGTATGCGGGACTGATGATCATCGCGATCATCCTCGGATATATCTTCGGACTTCTTATCGAGAAGTACCGCGAGAAAAAAATTGCAAAACTGTTCGTCGGACTTGCCGTAGCCTGCATAATCTCATTTATGCTCTACTTCAAGTACATGGACTTCTTTATAGATAATTTCAACAAGGTCCTCGGCACCTCGATCCCGCTTCTGAAGATCGTTCTTCCGATCGGAATCTCCTTCTATACCTTCCAGATCATCTCCTACGTCGTTGACGTATACCGTGGCGAAAAGGCGCAGAAGAACCCCATCAACCTTGCCGCTTACGTTGCTATGTTCCCCCAGCTTATCGCGGGTCCCATCGTCCGTTACCACGACGTTGCCCTCCAGCTTGAAAAGAGAGAGCACAGCTTTGAGATGTTCAGCGCGGGCGCGCGCCGTTTCGTTATCGGTCTTGCAAAGAAGGTCCTCATTGCAAACTCGATGTACGATCTCAGCGAGATCATGTACGCGGCAGAGGAAAAGACCGTGCTTATGTACTGGATCTACGCGATCTCGGTAGCCCTCTACATCTACTTCGACTTCTCGGGCTACTCGGATATGGCTATCGGACTTGGCAAGATCTTCGGCTTCCACTTCCTTGAGAACTTCAACTACCCCTTTATCTCAAAGAGCGCGACCGAGTTCTGGAGACGCTGGCATATGTCCCTCGGCTCCTGGTTCCGCGACTACCTTTATATCCCGCTTGGCGGCAACCGCGTGTCGAAGGGTCGCCACATCATCAACATTTTTGCCGTCTGGCTCTTCACCGGCTTCTGGCACGGTGCATCCTGGAACTTCATCCTTTGGGGCGTATTCTTCGGCGTTCTCCTCCTTATCGAGAAGTTCTGGCTGCTTAAGGCGCTCAATAAGAGCGTGGTGCTTTCGAGATTCTATATCCTTCTCGCGGCACTTCTCAGCTTTGTAGTATTCCAGATCCCCACACTTACCGAGGCATTTTCCTACATCGGCGGTATGTTCGGCGCGGGCGGAATCGCGTTCTCCTCGGCTGAGACGCTTTACCACCTCAAGAGCTATGCAGTTCTTCTCGTGATGGCTCTCGTCGGCGCTACTCCCGTGGTAAAGACCCTTGCGATCAAGTTCTCCGAGTCGAAGAAGCTCGGCAAGATCGCAAACGTACTCGAGCCTGTTATGATAGTGGTGCTCTTCTTCGTTGTAACCGCTTTCCTCGTTGACTCGTCTTCGAACCCCTTCCTCTACTTCAGATTCTAAGGAGGTAAAGACAAATGAATACTAAGATCAAAAATATAGTAAACGCCGTTGTTTTCTGTGTTGCCGTCTTCGGTTTTGCTCTGCTTTGCCTCGTCCTTCCGAAGCCCGAGTTCCTTGACAGCGAGCGCCGCCCCGCCGCAGCCTTCCCCACTCTCAACCTTGAGAGCATTATGAAGGACGGCCTTGACTATGGCGACAGCTTTATGAAGCAGTTCGACGACAAATACACTCCCGACAACTTCCCCTTCCGCGATTTTTTCCGCAATCTCAAGTCCTTTGTCAACACCAACGTGTTCAACAAGTCCGACAAGGACGGCGTTTACGTTGTTGACGGCGTTGCGGCAGAGATGCAGGAGGAGATCCGCGAGGATCAGATCGCTCACGCGGCTGAAAAGCTGACCTTTATCTATGAAAAGTACCTCAAGGATAAGGGAATCAAGCCCTATATGTCGATCATCCCCGACAAGGGCTACTTCCTCTCCGAGGCGAACGGCTACCTTTCGATGGATTATGACGAGTTCATCGCGCAGATGCTTGCAAGCGTTGATTTTATGGAGTATATCAACATCAAGGACAGCCTTGAGGTTGGCGATTACTACGCAAGTGACACACACTGGCGCCAGGAGCAGCTTGTCAAGATCGCAGAGATCCTTGTCAACGCAATGGGCGGCAGTTATGACTCGAAGTTCGAGAAGAACGAGCTTGACGTCGATTTCTACGGCGTTTATGCAGGCCGCGCACCCAAGCCCCTTGATGCCGAGACCATCTACTACCTCACCAACGGAAACCTTGAAAACGTCAAGGTCACCGACTGGGAGCACGGCGGCAAGGAGATCAGCCTTTACGATATGGAAAAGGCTCACGGCAAGGACGCATACGATATGTTCCTCTCGGGCGAGCTTTCGAAGGTCACCATCGAGAACCCGAACGCAAAGACCGATAAAGAACTCGTTGTCTTCCGTGATTCTTACGGCAGAAGCCTTCTTCCCCTTATGGTTGAGGACTACGCCAAGATCACCATCATTGACATTCGTTACCAGATCCCCCAGATCCTTCTGATGGGCGTCAACTTCGAGAACGCAGACGTGCTTTTCCTGTATAGCACGCTCATTCTTAATAACAGCTCTGAATTGAAGTAAGGTTAGTTCGCCCTGCGGGCGAAATGATGATCCGCCAAAGGCGGAATGATAATCTCGCTTACGCGAGAATGATAATCCGCTCTTTGAGCGGAATAAAGGAGAATTTCCTCGCAGAAATGCGAGGAAATTTCAGACCACTGACAAAGTCTATCTCAAGCAAGGGATAGGCTTTGTTTTTTTGCGAAAAATGAGAAAAGGGAAGAAAGACGAGAGATTGCCTGTACACCACATGGCAATCTTTTTCATATTCTGCACGGCGGCAGTGAGTA
>JAZSOQ010000018.1:0-13631 GCA_045537015.1 Eubacteriales bacterium | reverse complement strand
TTATTAAGATACTGTTTTTCGCGAAGCGAAAATCTTCCAAAATTTGAAGAATAATATCTCACCGCCGTACTGTATTTAGCAAAAATTCTTTATGCATAGTAAAAAATGCTGCCTCATTCCAAATGAAGCAGCATTTTTCAGTTAAACCAATCTGATTTGCTTTTTCTTCAAGTACTTTACAAAAAATACAATTCCGACAACGACCGCAACGATGATTATTGGGAGCAGAAACATAAACCAAAGCGGAGCGGATTCCTCGCTGATTGAATGATATACCGCCTTCAATCCATCGGCTTCATTTTTAACAGTTATCAGATACTCACCGCAAGCACAACGCACCGTAACATCAACCGACAAAAAGGGATACTTGGTGCCCGATTCATCGGCGTATGAATACGAGCGTCGAGCTATCTGCGGCTCACAATCATCAGTATGGATTCCTTTGTAATAATCAAGCGCGACGGCGTCGATATCTTGATTCCGATTCGTTGAATTATGTCGGGATAATAGAAAATTCGCAACAGTAAACGCAAGTATGCAGAAGCAAGCCGCGATAAAGCAGATCAGCAAGTTTCTCTTTGATTTCATATTTTTGTAACGACGATCTCACAATCGCATTCCTTCACGCTTCCCTCGTGGACGATCTCTCCAATGGAATCTGCGACGATCTTGCCGGAGAGCGGATTCTTGACCGATACGATATTGCCCTTGACGGTTGCATCGACCTCGGAATACTCGAAGGAGAGGTCGCAACCCTCCGTAGTGCAATTTATCAGCTTCAGTCCCTTGCAATAGCAAAGCGGCTGGGTGCCGACGATGTGGCAGTTGATGAAGGTGACGTTTTCCGAATACCACGCAAGATACTCGCCCCTCACAACGCTGTCGCGGACGGTGACGTTCTTCGCGTGCCAGAAAGCATCCTTGGTGTTGAGGGTCGAATTCGAGATCTCAACGTTTTCGGTATACTGGAAGGAATACTTTCCGTTGAGAGTGAAGTTATCAAGCTTGATATTGCGGCTTTCAAAGAGGAAATATTCGCTTGTAACTTCTGACTGCTCAATATGTACGCCGCGGCATCTCCAGCCGAATTCGGTGGATGTTGCGGTGCAGTTTTTGAAGCTCATATTCTCGCATTCGCGCAGAGCCTTGACGTCAAGGATCTCGCAATCCTCGAATTTTCCGTTCTTGCAATACCAAAGCGGCGCGCGGACGCCCTTGTCGAGCTTGCATTCGCGGAGAGTGAAATCGGTGCAATGCCACATCGGATAGCGCAGACGGAAATTGCAACGCAGAACGTCGATACCGATGCACTCCTTGAGCGCGGATTCGCCGTCCTCGACTCCTTCAAAATTGCAGGCAACAACGTCTGCGTTTCGGAGCCCGTAAAGCGCGCGCTCCTCGCCTGTGGTTATGTTTTCATAAAGTTTTCTTTCAGTCATTTTCAGATACCAAGCAATCCTGCGGCATTCGTGCCACATATTTTTTTCAAATCCTCGGGGTCAATACTCAAAGATCTCAAAAAGCCGAGTGTTTTTGCGGGGGCTTCCCAAGGAGCGTCGCTGCCGAAGAGGACCTTGTCCGCGCCGTGCGCGTTGATAATATCGCTCGCCGCGGCTTTATCTATAAAGTCTGCGATAAACGCGGTGTCGAAATATATCGGTGTGCCGACCAGCTTCCTTGCGACCTCTTCCCACATCATCCAGCCGCCGAGATGCGCGGCAACGAGTTTCAAGTCGGGTACTCGGTCGATCGCTCGCAAAAGCATATCGGGCGCAGCCTTAACGGGAGGCGGATAGCCGATGTCACGGCCCGCGTGGAGAACGACAGTCATACCGTATTGCGCTGCGCGTCGGCAAACAGCAGTCATTTCATCCGAATCGGCGTAAATATCCTGAAATTCGGGATGGAGCTTGATGCCCTTGAAGCCTTCCGCGGCGAGTTTATCAACCCACGAAAGCGCATCGGGATCCGCGGGATGGAGCGAGCCGAAGGAATAAAGTCCGCAATTTGCTTTGTTTGTTTCCTTGGCAACGCGATTTACCGTTTCGCTCTGCTTCGGATTCGTAACGATGGGGAGGACGACCGCGAGATCGACTCCCGCTCGGCGCTCGACCTCAAGAAGTCCGCTTGCCGTGCCGTCGGTGTAGTTCTTCATCGGATAATCGCTGATGCGCGCCGTGTTTGCAATAAGCGCTTCAAGCGTCCGCGCGGCGATCTTTTCGGGGAACGCGTGAGTGTGGAAATCTATTACCATCAATTCTTAAGGCTGTGGATCGGCGCGGGAATACGTCCGCCGCGCGCGATGAATTTTGCGGGAGAATAGGTGTTGACGGGCATAATGGGCGCGCTGCCGAGCAGACCGCCGAACACGACCTCGTCGCCAACCTTCTTGCCGACAGCGGGAATAACTCTGACCGCCGTGGTCTTGGTGTTTGCAACACCGATGGAGATCTCATCGGCAATGATTCCGCAGATAGTTGCCGCGGGGGTATCGCCGGGAATTGCGATCATATCAAGGCCGACCGAGCAGACTGCGGTCATTGCCTCTAACTTTTCAAGTGTAAGCGCACCGATCCTTGCGGCGTGGATCATACCCGCGTCCTCGGAAACGGGAATGAAAGCGCCCGAAAGTCCGCCTACGTGCGAGGACGCCATAACTCCGCCCTTCTTGACCGCGTCGTTGAGAAGCGCGAGAGCCGCAGTAGTGCCGGGGCATCCGCAGGTCTCAAGACCCATATTCTCGAGAATATGAGCAACCGAGTCGCCGACAGCGGGAGTGGGAGCGAGCGAAAGGTCTACGATTCCGAAGGGAACGCCAAGTCGCTTTGAGGCTTCAAACGCAACGAGCTGACCTACGCGCGTGATCTTGAACGCCGTTTTCTTGACTGTCTCCGCGATCGCGGTAAGGTCACAGTCACCAACGCGGCTGATCGCGGAAGCAACCGCGCCGGGTCCCGAAACGCCGACGCTGACAACACATTCGGGCTCGGAAACTCCGTGGAACGCACCCGCCATGAAGGGGTTGTCCTCAGGGACGTTTGCAAAGACAACGAACTTCGCACAGCCGATAGAATCGCGGTCAGCGGTCAGCGCGGCTGTTTTGACGATAATATCGCCCATTTTCTGAATCGCATCCATATTGATGCCCGCCTTGGTCGATGCGACGTTGATCGACGAGCAAACGCGCTCGGTCTCGGCAAGAGCATAGGGTATCGACTCGATAAGCTGCTCATCGCCGACGGTGCATCCCTTCTGAACAAGAGCACCGTAGCCGCCGATGAAGTTGATACCAAGCGTATCGGCAGCGCGGTCGAGGGTCTTTGCGAGCTTTATGTAGTCCTCCCACGAAAATCTGCCGCCGAGGATGGAAATGGGCGTTACTGCAACGCGGCGGTTGACGATCGGGATACCATACTGCTTCTCGATGTCGTCGCCGACCGAAACAAGGCGAGCCGCCTTGGTCGTTATCTTATCATATACGCGGTCGCAAACGGCGTTTATATCGTCGCCCGCGCAGTCGATCAGCGATATACCCATTGTGATGGTTCGTATATCGAGATTTTCCTCGCGTATCATATTTATTGTTTCAAGAATATCGTTTATATTAAGCATAGCTCACTCCGATCAGATGCGGTGCATCGAATTGAAAATATCCTCGTGCATCGTTGCAATGCGAAGACCGTTCGCGTCGCCGAGCGCGCTCATTTTATCAACGAAATCACCGAAAGCGCAGGAGAGCCCGTCAATGTCAACAAGAACGATCATTGCGAAATACTCGCGCAGAACGCTCTGCGAAATATCGATAATGTTTGCCCCCATCGAGGAGCACTCGGTTGCAACCTTTGCAACGATCCCTACATTGTCCTTACCCGTAACGGTAATTACTGCTTTCATTTTTATACCTCCGAAAAATGTATAATCATATATATTATAATATTTTTATGAGGTTTTGTCAAGTGTTTTGGGATAAGTCACCTCGCTCTTTAAGGTTGACAAAAAAGTTTTGGGAAATTTCGTGAAACCTATTGACAAATCTGCTCTAATGTGTTAGACTATATGTGAACTCTAACGCATTAGAGAATGGAGGTTCAAAATGGAAACACCGAAAGTATTTGAAAGCGAATACCGCTTTTGCCTTATTTTATGGGAGCACGAGCCTATAAAGAGCAGCGAGCTTGTATCTCTGTGCCGCGAGCAGCTCGGCTGGAAACCTACGACCACCTATACCGTCATCAAGCGCTTGTCGGAAAGAGGAGTGCTCAAGAATGAGAACACCATCGTTTCTTCCCTTGTAACAAAAGACGAGGTACAGGCGGCGGAGATCAATGAGATGGTTGAGAAGACCTTTGAGGGCTCTCTTCCCGCATTTGTTGCAGCCTTTACAAAGCATCAGAAGCTATCCGAGGAGGAGATCGACGCGGTTCAAGCGATGATAGACCGCTATCGGAAAGGAGAAACCGAATGAAAGAATTCTTTCTGAACGTTGTGAATATGAGCATTTCCGCAAGCTTCATCCTTCTTGCGGTACTGCTTCTGCGTCTGATCTTGCGCAAAGCGCCGAAATGGATCACCTTGCTTCTTTGGGGCATCGTGGCGATTCGCCTGATCTGCCCTTTTACCGTAGAAAGCGAGCTTAGCCTGATTCCCGAAACCGAATGGGTCAAGCCGCCCGAGGTACAAGTCTACGACCCCATTGTTCCCGATGCGATCGTTCCGAGCCCCGCGCCCGGTGAGAACGTCACCGTGGATCATCCGCAGGAAGAACCAAACATAACGATCAAAAAGGGCGTTGACCTTTATCTGATCCTCTCCTGCATCTGGCTTGCGGGGATCGCCGCGCTTTCGGCATATACAGTTATAAGCTATCTGCGATTAAGCAAAAAGGTCGGAACAGCCGTGCTTTATCGGGATAACGTTTACCAAAGCGAAAACGTCACCTCTCCGTTTGTTCTCGGATTTTTCAAGCCGAAGATATACCTTCCGTTCAATATAAACACGAAAGATATCGAACACGTTGTGGCGCACGAAAGAGCTCACATCCGCCGCAAGGATCACTTCTGGAAGCCGCTTGGTTTTCTTTTGCTGACTATCCACTGGTTCAATCCCATTTTGTGGCTCGGCTACATCCTGCTTTGCCGCGACATTGAGCTTGCTTGCGACGAAAAAGTTGTCAAAGACCTTGATCGCGAAGCCCGAGCAGATTATTCACAAGCCCTTCTCTCCTGCAGTGTAAACAGAAGGATGATCTCGGCTTGCCCTCTCGCATTCGGTGAGGTCGGCGTCAAGGATCGCGTGAAGTCGGTGCTGAATTATAAGAAGCCCGCTTTTTGGATCATAATGATAGCAATTCTGGCGTGTGTTTCTGTTGCGGTTTGTTTTCTGACCGATCCTATCAGCAGAGATACTTCGGTCAATGATGGTCTGAAAGCATTCATCGACACTCAGGTGTTGGAGCATTTCCGCACCGAAAACTCAGAGGACAGAGCTTGCTGTTATGATTGGATACCTCTCGGCAAAACAGAACGCGGCTCCGAAACCACGGTCTATATGTGGGTAATGTATCAGGAATACAGTTATATCGGTACTGAACTGAAAATGGAAACTGCCTCGCATATTCCGACCGCAATTACCGTAAAAGCAGAAAACGGACAATATGAGTTGGTCGAATATTGGGAGCCCGAGGACGGTGCAAACTATCCCACGAGCTTGAAGCGGAAATTCCCAAGAAATATATTGAATTCGGAAGCTTTCACCACACGGCTGTATTCGGAGGAACAAAGTGAAAAATGCCTGCAGCAAGCACGCATTTATTTCGGTTTGGATCACCTGTCCGGCACTCAAAGCGAACGCGGGCTGATATGCAGCTTTATCCCTCCCAACAGTACCTCCGGCAAGATGCATTACGTTTATATCGAGGATTTCGGATGCAATGTAGCAGACGTGAGCATTGATCTCAAAGAAGTCCGCTTTGAGGATGGCAAAATCGTGTTCGCGATCTATTGGGTAAACAACGGCACGAAAGACGTAGACATCGGTCCCGATTTTGAGGTATATAAATATAACGGCACTTTGCTTGAAAAACTGGAGCATAAAAGCTTTTGGCTGTATTACAGACAATCCGTGGCCGGCAAAAGTACGACTGTCGTAGGCGATCTTGATGGATTAACGATTTTGAACTACATCTCGGTGCCATATAACATTTCCGCGCATTACGACATTTTCTCTCCCGGCAGATACCGTTTTGAAGCTCACGGCGCTTGGGTGGATTTTCAGATCATCGATGATTACAGCAAGATCGCTCACGAATATGACCGCGAGATCTTTGACGTTGACGGTGACGGAGAACCCGAACAATGCAGTATGCACAGCGGCTACCTGGGCAATTATCAGAACTTTGTCTTCATAGTCAAGGATCTGAAAACCGGCAAGACCGAATGCGAGACCGTTATTTACTCGCAGGTACAAGACCTCTCATTTGCAAGGTGGATCGACAACACGGTGCGCGTCAAAGGAAGAACGCCGGACAAAAACCCGATGGAGCATTGGTTTGAGATCTCGATCGTTGACGGAAACGTGTGTCTCACAGAAAAAGGACTCCCGATAGAGGAGGTCGGAAAAGTAGCTATGATCTATGACAACCCTGTTTACTCTTATGTTATGCCCCCCGAATCGGTGCCGAAGATAGAAATCGAAAACGGCGTTATTTACACGGTATCCGAAGGCAAAAAAGAGCGCTACGGAACCGTGAAAGCTGTTGATATAACCTACGATAATTTTGATTCGTTTACCAAAATAAGCGAACAATTCACATCCCCGAGATTTCTGAGGGAGAATAACGAAATCGCATACGAGGTCACGCCCGATTCCGCGGTCGGCATTGGTCTTTACTACATTATGGAACAAAAAAGCGGCGAGACGCTGATCGTTTACGGACATTATGAGGACGACAAAAAGGTTGGTGTAATAAGGTTTATTTACAGTGTAAAGGAGTAATTTACGCGACTCAATCACGGTGAAAGCCGTGTATATCATCCGCAACTTGTTGCGGTATATCATCAAGGCGTAAGCCTTGTATATCATCAATTCCGAAGGAATTGTATATCATCAAGCCGCAGGAGGAAGATACACCTTCGGTGATGATATACGCCTGCGGCGATGATATACACGCTTGCGCGTGATGATATGCCAAGCCTGCGGCTTGGATAAAACAAAAGCACCGCGCGATGCGCGGTGCTTTTGTTTGTGGTGACCCATCGGAGATTCTGAACTCATGCACGCGGATTATGTTTGTTCTATAATATCGTTTTACTTGCCGCGTGCTATAGCGACTTTTGCTGGCAAAAGTCGCGGAGTTCTGAATCTTTTGAATTAGCATAACAAAACGCACGGCGCAAGTGCCGTGCGTTTTGTTATGGTGACCCATCGGAGATTCGAACTCCGGACACCTTGATTAAAAGTCAAGTGCTCTACCACCTGAGCTAATGGGTCTTTTCCAGACCAATATATAATACCACATTTTGCCCTGTTTGTCAACACTTTTTTCGAAAAATTATTTGTTTTTTTCAAAAAAGCGAAGAACGGGACGAAAATCAGCTCAGATTTTTATAATAATTCACGGCGTCATAGAGCCGCAGTCTGCCTGTGTCCGAATAGATCTCGAGTACCACAAGGGGCTCCTCGCTTTCGTCCTTATACCAAACGCTTCGGTATATCCCGTCGTGCAGCTCGGTATGAGCCTCACCGTGCAGCTTCAGCTTTTCACGTTTTATCACGTTCGCGGCGGTTTGGAGCGCGTCTTCCTCGCTGACCGAGTGATTCGGGTCGAGCTCGCGCTCGAAGCAGTACATCAGAACGCGCGAGTTCGAGCCGCCGACCGAGATAAAAATATTGTCGCCCGAATACTTGAAGCACCCATCATCACATATCGCGGAGCTGAAAAGGGCATTCGGACATGCAAATGCAGTGGCGCGTGCCAGAGCGACATCATCCTTGCCCCTTCCTATCCTTTCAAGCATACGCGAGGCGAGCATATCCTCGGTCGTTTCCTGCTCGATTTCCGCCCCTCGTGCTTCTCTTCCCCTCAATGCACCGACGTCGCCATTGATGGCATTTTTCACGGCATCGATCAAAGCCCTGCGTTCTCCCTCTCCGCATTCGCCCGACGCGATCAAACCGATCGTTCTGTAAGCCTCGGGAGTGTCGCCGAGTCCTGCGCGGGAAAGATACGCCTCCGCCATTCCCGCGGCGCGGTTGAGGGCTGCCGTGTCGCCGACCGACAGAGCCTTTTCCATTTCATTCAACGCATCGTGCAGATCAAGGAGGGCAAGTTTTTTCTCGGCTTCCATATATCTTGATTTTTCATTTCTCGCGCGGGTGACGGTGAACGCCGTTCCGAAAAGGACGATTGCAGTCATCACAGCCGCCGTGCAACATATCGCAATTTTTGCTTTTGAGCGCATAACAAACTCCTTTTTTCTTTATTATCCGCCCGCTTTCGGAAAATAATCTTGACAAACTTTGCAATTTATTGTATCATTTTCCCGAGGTGATAAAATGATCGAATTTTTGCAAAAATATCTTCTCCCCCTGCTTCACGAAATGGAACGCCCAAGGGCTTGGGGAGCATTTCACGCGCTGTTTTTCTTTATCGGAATACCTCTCGCCATACTGCTCGCCTTTGCGCTTCGAAAAATATCAAAAAAGTCAGAAAAGAACCTCTTTTTGACGGTTGGGATCGCGCTTATCATATCCGAAATATTCAAACAGCTCGCCTTCACCGCTATTGAAGGAACGTACCGATTTGACCTTATCCCGTTTCAGCTTTGCAGTATTCCGATGTATCTCTGCGTTCTGATACCGATACTTCCCGACGGCAAAATACAGCGTGCTATGCGGACCTTTACCGCAACCTTCGGGCTGATGGGCGGGGTCGCGTCCTATATCGCGCCCGGAACTATGTGCCGCGAATGGCTCGAGCTGACTTTGCACTCATTCCTTTGGCATCTGACACTTGTTTTTCTCGGATTCTACATATTTTTCTCGCAGAATACAAAAATACAAAAAAGCGATTTTCTCGGCGTGGAATTGCTTTATCTGTCCCTCTGCGCGATAGCTTTCGTGATAAACCTGACGCTTCTTGACGCACCCGGAATAGACGTAAATATGTTTTATATCGGCCCGAAGCCGTCAACTCTTCCAATCTGCCGTGAAATAACCGCGCACTTCGGCGTGGCGGTGAATTCGATAATCTACGCCACAGCATTGTCAATTTGCGCCTTTTTGATATATTTTTTTGAAAGATTGCTCAAGAAAAAAGGAAAACTTTAATAAAAATCGGAGCCGACTCACCTTAATGGATCGGCTCCGATTTTTATTTACTTTTTCTTCTTTTTCTTGTTCTTCTTTTTGGGTTGAGGAGCTTTGGTAGGCTCTTCGACCTTTACGGGCTCGGGCTTGGGCTCTTCGGGAATGGGAGCGGGCGGTTCTGCGGGTGCGGAAACCTGCGGAGCAAGCCTTTCGTCCATATCCTCGCCGACGAGCTTATAGATCGCGGCTACGAGCGGAACGCCGATAAGCATTCCGGGGATACCCATTACACCGCCGCCGATCGTGACTGCGGCAAGAACCCAAAGTCCGGGAAGTCCAATCGATTCGCCGACGACCTTCGGGTAGATCAGATTGCCCTCAAGCTGCTGAAGAACGACGATGAATACGATAAAGAGCAGAGCCTTGAATGGCGATTCGGTCAGTATCATAACCGCGCCGACTGAGGCACCGATATATGCTCCCGCAACGGGAATGAGCGCGGTGAAACCTATCAGCGCACCGATCATACTTGCGTAGGGAAATTGGAATATCCACATTCCCACAGCGCAAAGCACGCCGAGAATGACAGCCTCCTTGCACTGACCGACAATGAACTTCTCAAAGCTGTCCTTGATGGTCTGCAAGGTGTGATTGTATTTCCTTCTCTTGGAAAGCCCGAGATAGCATTTTTCAAGTCTTTTGAACTGCTTTGAGAGTCTTTCCTTATCAAGAAGAATATAAATAGCAAAGATCAGGCTGACAAGCGCGGTGACAACGCCCGAGAAAACGGACGTGACCGTGCTGACAACAATGTCGAACACGCTTCCGATACCCGAGGTCAGAACGTCGAAGATCTTGGTCAGATTCGATTTCCAGTCTATGCTTGCAAGCTCCTTCATAATATCCTCGGGCAAGATCTGCGTTTTTTGCAACCACTTGACAATGCTGTTGAAGAGCGGCGGGACCTCGGCTATGATGATCTCGATACAGGAAACGAGCTGAGGCGTGATCAGCCACACGATAAGCGCAACGATGCCAATGAGCAATACGAACGCCAGAAGCATACATATTATTCGCCTTGTAGTTATAAGCGCCTGCTTTTTCGCCTTGGGGAAAATTATCTTCTCGAGGCTTCGCATAAGAATGTTGACAAGGAATGCCACAATAGCACCGATTATCAGCGGCTCTGCCGAATCGATGACGCCCATTATGAATTTTGCGACCTGTGGCCAATATCTTATGCAAAGGTAAACCGCGAAAACGGCAATCGCGAGCTTGACACAGGTTGCAGTCTCAACGCGGAAGCTGGTTCTGACCTTCTTGATCGATTCGTGGTCGTGCCTGCCGCCGTCGAAGAAATGCTCGAATTTCGAGCTTCCCTGCGCGCGGTTTTCTTCATTTTGAACTTTATCTTTTTCTTCCATTTTGTAAGCTCCGATCAGATCTGTCTTGTGATCTTATCCGAATGATATGCGCTTCCCTTGCCCGTGGGACCGGCAAGCTGAACCTCACGCCATTTGTTTTCGTATTCCTTAACCTCGTCGGAAACAGCGATATACTCGCGTCTGCCGAAGAATTCGCCCTTGAAATACTCGGTCTGCTCGACCTGAGCCTCGATCAGCGACGCGGGAGCGAGACCCATAAGGTAATTTCTCATTGCAATGCCCTCGCCCGCGCAAACGCGCTGAAGCTGAGGGAAGTAATTGGTGAGAAGGAACTGTGCGTAATAAACGAGGCGAAGATCGCCATAGCAACGGTAGTGGCGCTGATATTCGTCGCCCGTTGCCTCGACAGCAACCGTCTTGCCCGATTTCAAAGCCTCCATAATGGAGTCAACGGTGTTGTCCTTTGCAAAACAAATTGTGAAAAGATGCGGGAATGTGGGTGTTGCCACGATACCGTGAACGTCGCTCGATCCGACAACGGGGAATTTCACGCCCTCGGAGAGCAGCTCGGCGCAGAGATTGATCGAGAAATTGATTCCGATCTGTCCCATTCCGCCAACAAGCTCGTAAGCGTCGTACATTCCACTCTTGAGGATGATACGCGCGAACTCCTCCTGAACGTTGAAGACTCTCGATCCTCCCGGCTTCCAATAGGGATGCGGGAATATGGCAAGTCCGCCCGCCTCGTGGATGTGGTCGGTGATCCACATAAGGCGAGAATATCTTTCGCGGTACTTTTCGGGAACGCTTTCGGGAACTTTAGCGATATATTCGTCAGCTTCGGCGCGGCAACCTGCCTCGTCCTTGCAATAAAGCGCGGCGACGCTCGACTTACCGCCTACGTGAACCGTGTGGATCATACAACCGGGGAAATGAACCTCTTCGCCGGGCACGTGTGTAATGCCGAGCTTGACGCCCTCGTAGGCCTCGTCCATCTCAAGTCCGGGGTAATAGCGGTTATGATCGGTCAGTGACATAAAATCGTAGCCCTGCTCGCGGTAATGACCGAGGAGCGCACCGGGGTCACGCTTTGCATCCGAGCGGTAGCTGTGACCGTGGAAATCTCCGCGAAGGGGCGAGAGCTCATAAAGATCCTCTGCAAGCGAATAAATATAGAACTCGGCAACCTTCTTTTCGTCCTTTTCAAGCTGAAGCAGGTATTCCTGCTCGCGGTCGAAGGTATATGTAAACTTAAGAATTCCGTCCTCTGCGACGAGCTTTACGGGGTGCTTGGTCGTGGGAGTAAAATAACACACCTCGTCATCGTCCGCACAAATGATATTGAGCAGATACTCCGCGCCGTCAAAGAAAAGGAAGGCGCGCTCGTTGGGAACGATCTTGATCTCGGTTTCCCTGCCCTGCGGGACAACGGAGGGAACTACACGGTAATTTGTTACTGTCGGAAGCATTTTCTTGCACACTCCTTGATGTTATTATACCAATTATATCACTATATTTCTTCAAAGTCAATAATTATGAGGAATCATAAACAAAAATTAATAAATTAATTCTCTTGACTTCAATTCCGTTCTGTGCTATAATTTGACATAATAAGAACCTTGGAGGTTTCAAATGTCATATAGATACCTTGCCGCCGTTGATATGGGCGGAACAAAGGCGGAGGGCGTCGTTTTCAGAGAAGACGGCGAGGTCGTCTGCCGCGTTGTCGAAAAGGGCGGTGCTCCCTTTGACAACGGAGTTGATTATTCAATCACCAATCTTTGCAAGTGCGTTGACGGCTTGGTTGCCGGTGCTCCCGAGATGCCCGTGGCGTTCTATCTCGGCGCGGCGGCTTGCGAGTATTTTATGCCCCAGTTCACCGCGGCACTTTCGCGCTACGGTTTTGAAAAGCTACGAATCGAGGGCGACGGTCCCGCTCTCATTTCGGGAATATTCGGACACAAAGACGGCGCAGGAATGATCTGCGGCACCGGCTCTGCTCTCTACGTCCGCGACGGCGACGACTATTATCACATCGGCGGAGGAGGACACATGATCGACAGTTGCGGCAGCGGATACGTTCTTGCAAGACGTGCGATCAGAGCAGCTCTGCGCGCGGTTGACGGAAGCGACGTGCCGACGATGCTCGTCGAAATGCTCGAGGAAGCTGCGGGCTTTCCGCTTTGGTACAGACTCGACAAGGTCTACGAGGGCGGACGCTCCTACATCGCCTCCTTCGCGCACGTTCTTTTCGAGGCAAGGAACAAGGGCGACACGGTCGCGCGCCGAATCTTCAACGAAGGCGCGGCGGAGCTTGCCGACGTTATCTGGGCTCAGTACAACAAAAACGGCGGTCCCTTCGACCTCATCTTCAACGGCGGAATCTTCCGTAACTATCCCGAATACGCCGACGCAGTCAAGGCTCTTGCGCCCCGTGATATGCGAATCACCTTCGGCGAGGTCGCGCCCATCTACGGCTGCTCCGTCGAGGCTCTTTACGACATCGGCATCCGCGCCGACGAGGCTTTCCGTGAGAGGTTTATGGAGAGCTACGAGGAGATTAAGAAAAAGTGATCAGTGGTTAGTGGACAGTGGACAGAAAGATGCGATAATTTAATTTGGATTTTTGCAATCCATTGTGCCGTCAAATAATTTAATTAATATACAAAAAGAACTCGGATATTGAGAAGTTTGCGCTTCATAATATCCGAGTTATTGTTTATTTCAGTTTTGTATTAAAGAATGTTTTAAAAGTACCATACAAAATTATTGGTGTCCGGTTTCAGCGCATCGGTAAGTGAATGTGTCAGAGCATCGGTAAGTGAATGTGTCAGAGCATCGGTAAGTCCAAGGCAAAAATATGGTATAATAACCGTCGAAAGGCGGTGACAAAATGTCTTGGAAGGAAACCGATGTGATGAAAGAAAAAGAAAAATTTAT
>JAZSOQ010000047.1:0-5140 GCA_045537015.1 Eubacteriales bacterium | reverse complement strand
AGAACCGAGGTTGGTGATGGTGAAGGAAGCACCCTTGAGATAGTCGGGGTTGATGGTGCCCTTCTGAGCATCGGTGATAACTGCCTTAGCGTTCTTCGGGAGGTCGTTAAGGGAGAGCTTTTCAGCACCGAATACCGTGGGAACGAGAAGTCCGCGGTCGGTGTCTACGGCGATACCGAGATTAACGGTATTGAAAAATCTCATGGTATCGTCGAGGTAGTTCGCGTTGAGGCTTCTGTGATTGAGGATAACTCTCGAAACGGCAAAGAGGATCATGTCGTTGAGAGTGATATTGCCGTAGCCGAACTTCTCCGCATTTGCCTTGAGCTGTTCGCGGAGAGCGAGGATCTTGGTCGCGTCGAAGGAGGTGTTGAGGGTAAGCTGTGCCATAGTCGAGAGGGATGTGTGCATCGCCTTTGCAATGACACGTCTGATATTGGGAAGCTTTTCGTCAACGTAATCTGCCTCGGGAACGGGAGCTTCGGCAACGGCTGCGGGCTTGTTCTCGGCTGCGAGCTTAACGTCGCTTGCCTTAATGAACTCGCCGTTTGCGGGAGCAACGGTGGAGAGGTCAACGCCAAGCTCGGAAGCAAGCTTCTTTGCGTTGGGCATAGCCTTGTAGTCGCCGGAAGCCTTAACTACGGGAGCGGGTGCTGCTACAGGTGCCGCTACGGGAGCCTGTCCGGGGATGATGGGAGCGAAATCGTCATCATCGTCGTCAGCGGATGCCGCTGCGGGAGCGGGAGCTGCTGCGGGAGCAGGTGCAGGAGCTGCTGCGCCGCTCTTTGCTGCTGCGAGATCCTTTTCGTCGCCGATAGCGAGAAGCGCGGTGCCTGCGTCTACCTTATCGAATTCCTTGACGAAGATCTCGGTTACAAGACCCTTTGCAAAGCTTTCGATGGGGAGAACGGTCTTGTCGGTCTCAACTTCAAGAAGGACGTCGCCCTTCTTTACGCTGTCGCCAACCTTGACCAGAAGTTTTGTAACTGTAGCCTCGTCGGTCGTCTGACCGGCGGCGGGCATAACAACTTTCTTTACCATTCCAGTATCTCCTTAGCCGTAAGAGAGTCGAACATAATCGGTTTTGACGGACAGATTTTCCCGATAACTGCAGTTCTTCCCTTGGTAATATTAATATATAACCTGCGGAAAGAACTTTGTTCTCGAAAAAATCTGTTCCGTCAAAACTGCTTCGCACCTCACGGCGAATTAATTTTTGATGAATTTTGGTGGGATTTTGCGAAGCAAGGTATTAACCTTGCGAGTGAAATCACGCCGAAAGGCGCGAAAATTAATCACCGTGAGGCGATTAGGTTCGACTCTCTTACGGCTACGCGCGAGCGAGCTTGCGAGCCGCCTCGATGATATCCTCCTTGGAGGGGATAACGTAGTTCTCGAGGTCGGGGGAGAAGGGAACGGGGGTATCCTTCGCCGCGATGCGAACGATGGGAGCGTCGAGGAGGAAGATCTCGTTTTCTGCAAAGTAGGATGCGACCTGTGCGCCCCAACCGCAGTTGTAGTTATCCTCGTGAACGATCATGAGCTTACCGGTCTTTCTTACCGACTCAACTACGGTCTCGTAGTCGAAGGGAAGGAGAGAACGGGGGTCGATGATCTCGCAGGAGATGCCTTCCTTTTCAAGCTCTGCAGCTGCTTCCTGTGCCTTGTAGTTCATGAGAAGGTTTGCAACGATGGTAACGTCGGTACCCTCGCGGCGGATAGCCGCCTTGCCGAAGGGAACGGTGTAATCGCCGTCCGGAACTTCGCCTGCGGAGTTGATAGCGCCAACTTCCTTACGCTTGCTTCCGTAAAGGAGCTTGTGCTCGAATACGATAACGGGGTTGTTGTCGCGGATAGCCTGCTTCATCATACCCTTTGCATCATAAGCGGTGGAGGGGCAGATTACCTTGAGGCCGGGAACGTGAGCAAAGAAGGTCTCGGGGCTCTGTGCGTGCTGTGCGCCACGGTTGGTAGCACCCGAGGGGCAACGCATAACCATGGGAACGCTGAGCTGACCGCCCGACATATATCTCATCTTAGCTGCCTGGTTTACGAGCTGGTCCATCATGCAGAAGAGGAAGTCGCAGTACTGAAGGTCTGCAACGGGTCTCATTCCGTACATAGCCGAACCGACGCAAACGCCCGCGATCATGATCTCGGAAATGGGGGTGTTGATGCAACGGCCGTCCTTGATCTCGCCGCCGATATTTTCAAGTCTGCCGAATTCGTCGCCGATACCCTTGGTAACGGTGAAGGCTCCGCCCATACCGCCGGGGATATCCTCGTCCTCGCCGAGCACGTAAACGCTCGGGTCGCGGCGCATTTCTTCGGCTATTGCTGCTTTAAGCGCATCTGCTATTGACATAACTGCCATTTTTCTTTACCTCCTTACAATCAGTCTGCATAGATATCCTCGAGTGCGGACTCAAGCGAGGGCACAGGGGAGTTCTTTGCAAATTCTACGGAATCGTCGATAGCTGCATCGACTTCTTCCTCGATCTTTTCGATCTCTTCCTCGGTTGCAACGCCTTCTTCGAGAAGTCTTGCACGGAAGGTCTTGATGGGATCGCGGTCCTCAAGCCATTCCTTCTCCTCTTCCTTCGGTCTGTAACCGCAGGCGTCGTTTCTCGAGTGACCGTACTTACGGTAGGTCTTGAGCTCAAGAATTGTGGGTCCTTCGCCGGAACGAGCGCGCTCGACAGCAACTGCCATAGCCTCGTTGACTGCAAGAACGTCGTTGCCGTCAACAACAACGCCGGGGCATCCGTAGGATGCTGCACGTCCTGCTGCGGGGTCTTCGAGAAGGGTGGTCAGATGGATGGAGGTGGTTGCGGAGTAGAGGTTGTTTTCACAAACGAAAACTACAGGGAGCTTCCAGGTAGCGGCAAAGTTGATCGCCTCGTGGAAGGAACCCTCGTTGGTAGCACCGTCGCCCATAAAGGAAACGGCGATGTTGTCTTTCTTCTGCATCATGAATGCAAGTGCGGTGCCTGCGGCGATCGGAATGTTACCGCCGACGATCGCGTTTGCGGGGGGAACGCCAACCGACATATCGCCCGTGTGCATTGCGCCGCCCTTACCCTTACAGCAGCCGTCAACGCGTCCGAACATCTCTGCCATCATGGATCTGAGGGAGATGCCCTTTGCAAGGTCGTGACCTGCGGGACGGTGTGTGGAGTAAACGACGTCTTCACGGCGAAGATCGTAAATGATTCCTACTGCGGAAGCTTCTTCTCCCGCGCTCTGGTGGATGGTACCGGGCATAATACCCTCGAAGAAGAGGTACTTGACCGTCTCTTCATACTGACGGATCTCGTACATCTTGCGGTACATACCAAGTGCTTTTTCTTTGTTCGGCATAACCGGCATTGTTTTATATCTCCTTTTTATGTAATTACATACTTTTAGCTTTCGCCATTTGAAGTATATCATATTATAGGAAACAAGTCAAGAAAAATGTAGGTTTTGCTTGATTCTTTTTTTGATGTAAAGTTGTAATTACATTTCGATCACGTCTTTCGGTGCAACACTGTTAACTTACAGGAATTTAGTTCACTTGATATAATGTACTACAGATTCCGCCACCCCTCATCCGTCAGCCCCAAGGGCTGACACCTTCTCCCAAGGTCCGGGAGAAGGCTGATTTATAATTTCGCTCAATTTTCCTAAACATCGTTAAAAATTTTACCTAAAAAATCTGAAGATAACTTATA
Organism: Eubacteriales bacterium; assembly: GCA_045537015.1. GTDB lineage: Bacteria > Bacillota > Clostridia > Oscillospirales > CAG-272 > CAG-390. Next base: position 1,427 of record JAZSOQ010000047.1, on the reverse strand, counting down.
TCAAATAATTGAGATATTTCTAATTTCTTTTTTGCATCAGAATAATATCTCTATAGCTAATGTTCGCAGTTGCTATATAAGCCTTCTCCCGGACCTTGGGAGAAGGTGGCGCGTAGCGGCGGATGAGGGGTGGCGGAGTCTGTACTGCTTAATCGTCTTACGCACTTATTGGTTTTATAATTCATTGAGTTGGAAGTATTGCTTTTTGGCGAAGGAATATTGACAAAGTCCGGTTTTCGTTGTATAATGAAAATATGAGATACGTTATTAAATCCAATTCAAACAACCCTCACCGCAATCTTGCGGCGGAGGAGTTCCTGACGGCGAATATCGGAGAGGGAACAGAGATCCTCTTCCTCTGGCAAAACGCTCCGACCGTCGTTATAGGCAAAAATCAAAATTCTCGCGCCGAGTGTGATCTTGAAAGGATGGCGGCAGACGGTGTTCTTCTTTCGCGCCGGCTTTCGGGCGGAGGAGCGGTCTTTCACGACCTCGGCAACCTCTGCTTCAGCTTCATCTCGCACGAGGGAATCCACAACGTCACGCGTCAGCTTTCCGTCATCGCAGATGCTTGCCGCACCTTCGGGATCGATGCCAAAGCGACGGGCAGAAACGATGTTGAAGCGGATGGCAGAAAGTTTTCGGGCAACGCCTTTTACTCGGTCGGCGAAAATAAGTGCCACCACGGAACGGTGCTGATCTCCGCCGATAAATCCCGCCTTGCGAATTATCTCACGGTTTCCAAAACCAAGCTTGAAGCCAAAGGAATCAAATCCGTCCGCTCGAGAGTCGTCAACCTGAACGAACTTGCACCCGAAATCACGGTTGAAGCCTTTGAGAGCGCACTTATTGCCGCGTTCGCACCCGATATGACGCTTCCGATGCCCAACGAGGCATTGTTTGCCGAACGCGCAAACTTCCTCTCCTCCCGCGAATGGCTTCTCGGTTCCGACCCCGAATTCACCGACGAGGTCAGATACCGCATTGCAGAGGGCGAGTTTACCCTGCGCCTCACCGTGAAAGGCGAAAGAGTCACCGATTGCAGAGTTTTTACCGATTCGCTTGATACGGAGGCGGCGGAGAAGATTCGCGCGGAAGTCATCGGCAAGCTGCTTGAAGAAATGCAAAATTAAGGTGAATTTCCGCGTGCGGAAATTTCCGATAAAATAAAAAGCGAGTGCGAACAAAGCTTTCTGGGTGTCCCCTCATCACCCGCTACGTCAGAACCCCAAAAACGCGCAAGCGCGTTTCCGGGAACCCGACGGCGGGAGCTTCTCCCAGGAGAAGCCTGGGGGAGGCTAACGCCAGGAGCTAAATATTTCTCTCTCAGAGAAATGCTAAATTTTTGCTATGCAAAAGCTAAATACGCGCTTCGCGCGAGCTAAATATTCCGCTGAAGCGGAATGCAAAGGTAGAAATTTGCCAAG
>JAZSOQ010000132.1:0-5535 GCA_045537015.1 Eubacteriales bacterium | reverse complement strand
CTTGGCAAATTTCTTCCTTAACTTCGCCGCAGGCGAAATTTCGCTCGTGCGAAGCACGAATTTCACTCGCGCAGCGAATTTCATATTTTTTCGAAGAAAAAATATTTCACTCAAGGCGTAGCCTTGCTCCCCAGGCTTCTCCTGGGAGAAGCTCCCGCCGCAGCGGGTGATGAGGGGATACCAAGTGCATCTATGTTCGCACTTGTTATCTTTGATCCTGATTTAGGAAAGTAAAAAACAAAGGGATTTTTATACAATGGGAAAAACTCTGCTTGAAATATCAAAGGAGATAGGCGTTTCGACCGCCACGATCTCGCGCGTGCTGACGGGCGAGGATTGCGTTTCGCCCGAAACGAGGGACAAGGTGCTTCGCGCCGTCAAGGAAAGCGGATATGAAAAACGCCCTCGCCGACGCTCCGCCGAGCTTCGGGGTAGCGGTACGGTACTCGTCATAGCGGGTCAGCTTCACAACCCGATCACTCTCGGCTTCATCGACGGCATACGCCAACGCCTCGCAAAGGAGGGGATGCGTACCGTCATTTCGCTGAGCGATTACGACACCGCGCGCGAATGCGACGCGCTCAAATACGCCTCAAAAAACGGATTCTCGGGTATTTTTTTGCTCAACGCCATTGAAAGTAAAAAGCTTGTGTCTCTTATGCCCGATATAAAAACGCCGATGATATTTGTCAACAGATTTCTGCACTCGGTCGATACCGACGTTGTGACGGTCGATAACTACCGTTGCGGCTATCTTGCGACCGAATATCTCATAGGGCGCGGACACAGACGCATCGCGCATATCGCGGGTCCCGCGACCTCTGTTACCTGCCGCGACAGAATGCAGGGCTATCTTGACGCCATGCGTGAGCACGGCATCAGCATAGACAAATCCTTCGTCTACTACGGTGACCGCCGATACAAGAGCGGGTGCGAATTCGGTGCGCAGATAGTGACTATGCCGCCCGAAAAGAGATTCAGCGCGGTTTTTTCGGCAACAGGCCTTATGGCTGCGGGAATGGTTGACACTCTGCGCGGCTACGGCATTCGCGTGCCCGATGACATAAGCGTCGTTTGCAACGATGATTACAGCCGCGATTATATGCCCTGCCCGATAGATTTCACAACCTTCGAGCAGGATCCGATACTGATGGGCAACACCGCCGCAGAGCTTTTGCTCGAACGCATCGCCGCGCCCGATCAGGCGCCAAAGCGAATGGTCTTCCCGCCCGTGCTGACGGAGCACAACAGCGTTGTTCTAAAAAGATAATGAATAATGAATGATGAATAATTAATAATGAATAATTATGGTTGATTTCCGCGCTCGCGCGGAAATCTTCCTTTATTTTTCATTCTTCATTTTTCATTATTCATTATTCATTAAAGCATTTAACATCCTACGGACGGAATCGCTTTTGCGATTCCGTCTTTCGCCAACAAATTGGTGCCTGTTTGACAAGGATGGTATAAGCACGGAAATCGGCTACCCCTAACCGATCCCCGATTGTTGGAAATTTCAGTGACTGACAGACAGTCGCTTATTTCATATAAAGTCCGCCGTTTACGTCGATGATATCGCCGGTGATATAGGACGAAAGATCGGAGGAAAGGAAGAGAACTGCGTTTGCGATGTCCTCGGGAGTACCGAAACGGCCCATAGGAATGGTCAGCTTGGGATCATCCTTGGGGTCGGTAAGCCAGGAAAGACCCTGTGCCATAGCGGTAAGAGTTCTGCCGGGGCATACGCAGTTGGAGGTGATGTTGTACTGACCGCCCGAAAGAGCGAAGCACTTGGACATATTGAGAACTGCCGCCTTTGCGGAGGAGTAAGCGCAGGAGGAGGAACGTCCGCCGCGCTCGCCTGCCATCGAGGAGATGTGAACGAGCTTACCGTAGTTCTGCTCCTTCATGATCTCGTAAACAGCCTGAGTGCAGAAGAATACGCTCTTGATGTCGATGGTCTGCATCTTGTCCCAATGCTCAATGGTGATCTCGTCAACGCGGAGAGTGCCGGTCAGCCCTGCGTTATTTACCCAGATGTCGATTCTGCCGTAAATGTCGCGCATAGCCTCGATCTCGCTCTTGAGGTTGTCGAAATCGGTAACGTTGAAATACTTGAAGGATGCTTCGTAGCCCTCAGCGCAAAGAGCGTCTGCGGTAGCCTGACCCTTTTCGGTGTTTATATCTGTAATGATGACCTTTGCGCCAAACTCAGCAAGTCTGCGCGCGATAGCCTCGCCGATTCCCTGACCGGAACCGGTTACAACGGCAATTTTGCCTTCAACAAGGTTCTTGTTCATTTTGTTTTACGTGTTGTACTTCTTCTAAGCAAGTGCGAACAAAGTGTCCTGGGTGTCCCCTCATCACCCGCTGCGGCGGGAGCTTCTCCCAGGAGAAGCCTGGGGGATTAGTTCGTGCGAACATAGTAAACAGAGGTACAGTTTGTGCTTCGAGGATATCGAGAGCACCATCGCCTACGGATCTAATTGTTATTATGATAAAATTGAAATTTGCCTTGGCAAATTTCTTCCTTAACTTCGCCGCAGGCGAAATTTCGCTCGTGCGAAGCACGAATTTCACTCGCGCAGCGAATTTCATATTTTTTCGAAGAAAAAATATTTCACTCAAGGCGTAGCCTTGCCCCAGGCTTCTCCTGGGAGAAGCTCCCGCCGCAGCGGGTGATGAGGGGACACCCAGAAAGCTTATGTTAGCACTTGCTCTTAAAGTAGAAAAGAAGAAGTAAAACGATACCCTTTCTTAAAAATTCTTCGCAAAGCCGGAGAAGTGATGTTTTCCTTCAACATCGGTTATGTCGTACTTTGCGTCAAAGCTTGTGTTATGAATTCCCGCGACTTTTACGTTCGCGTTCTTGAGTTCTTCGGGAAGATGGCTGTCGTCAGCCCAACGAACGACCTCAAAATCGCCGTTGTCCTCGATGTTCATTGTGGTGATCGAAGTGTTTTCAAGGCGGACCATCTCCCACACGTCGCGGATCGGAACCTGCAGGAGTTTCGCCATGATCAGCTGAATCGTCAGCATATGGCAAGCAATTGCAATGCTTTTTCCGCGCTCGCGGTTGACAATGTCGATGATGCCGCGGATGGCGCGCTCCTGAACCTCGGCGAAGGTCTCGCCGCCCTCCATGTGGAGAAGGTCGGGCTTCTTTTCCCAAAGCTCGATCTCGCCCGGCCACTTTGCCTCGATCTCCTCTCGGTTGAGGGTCTCCCAGCCGCCGCAATGGATCTCCTTGATGTCGTCGACGGGGATGATCTCGATGTCGCGGCCGTTCTGAATTCTCTCGGCCGTCATCATCGTGCGCTTGAGGGGGCTCGAATAGATGCGGTCGAGGTGGAATTTCGACATCGGCTCACGGAGAGTTTCTGCCTGCGCGATACCGCGCTCGTTGAGCGGATGGTCGGTGCTTCCGATGAAGCGGTAAAGGCGGTTCAGATCTGTCTCTCCGTGGCGGACGATATAAACTGTCGTCATATCTTAAAACCTCGCGCTCATAACTGCCTCGCGAAGCATTTCGGAAAGCGAGGGATGAGCAACTGTGAGACGGCGCCAATCTTCCCGGGTGTATCCGCGCTCAACTGCGATGGAAGCCGCGGTGATCATTTCGGGTGCCTGCGCGCCTACGAGAGCAAAGCCGATGCACTTGGTGGTTGCCTTTTCCATAATTGCAAAAACGCAACCCTGCTCGCCCTCGGCAACTGCCATACCGTTTCCGCGGTAGTCGAAGCGTGCAACAACGGTTTCGATACCCTTGTCTGCTGCGGTCTGCGAAGAGATTCCGACAGCGGCGAAAGCGGGGATGGTGTAGACGCAACGGGGCATGATGCTGTGGTCAAGAGCGACACGTTCGCCGAGGATGTTGTCAACTGCGACCTCTGCCTCGGTGTAAGCCGCGTGCGCGAGCATATAGCCGCCGATAACGTCGCCGATAGCATAGATGTTCTCGACCTTGGTCTGGAGATATTCGTTTACGGCGATAGTGCCGTTCTTTTCGGTGGTAAGACCTGCGTTTTCGAGCGCAAGTCCCTCGGTGTTCGCGCGTCTGCCGGCGGCAGAGATCACGCAATCTGCGGTGACGTCGCCCTCGGAGGTGTGAACTGTGTAAGCCGCGCCGTTCTGCTCGACCGACTCGACCTTGGTGGAGCACTTGATCTCGATTCCGCGGCTCTGAAGACTGCGGACGAGAAGATCGCTTGCCGCCTTTTCCTCTCCGCGAAGGAGGGAGTCCATAAGCTCAACGATCACGATCTCTGCGCCGAAAGCGGCAAATGCAGAGCCGAGCTCGAGGCCGATAACGCCGCCGCCGATGATGCAGATCTTCTTCGGGAGCTTGGTAAGTGCCAGAGCGCCTGTGCTGTCAAGGCAAAGCTCGTTGCCGGGGAAGGGAATTCTGATAGGAGAAGAGCCGGTTGCGATGATGATGTTCTTAGCCTCGTAATCGGTGCCGTTGCAGGTAACGGTGTTCGCGTTCTTAAAGGAAGCAAGTCCGGTAACGACTTCAACACCCGCTGCCTTAAGCATACCTGCGATGCCCGAGATGAGCTTGTTGATCGCGCCCGCCTTCGAGGTCATGATCTTCTTGAAGGAGAATTCTCCTGCGTTGCGAAGCATTCCCTCGCCGGTCATGTGTCTGATCTTTTCAAGGGCAGTTGCGCGGTCGAGAATGTATTTGGTCGGAATACAGCCAACGTTGAGGCAGGTTCCACCAAGATTTTCTTTTTCAAAGAGGCAAACCTTCTTGCCTGCCTTTGCGGCGGCGAGGGCGGCGGAATATCCGCCGGGTCCTCCGCCGATCACAATAAGATCGTACATTTATTTACCCTCTCTTACTTGATAAGGAGCATATCGAAGTTCTCAAGCGCGAATACGAGCTCCTTAAGGAACTTCGCCGCGGGTGCGCCGTCGAGTGCTCTGTGGTCGAAGGTGAGGGAAAGTCCCATTGCGGGATAGGTAACGTCCTCGCCGTTTACCTCCTTGATTCTGCGGGTGATGGTGTCAACGCCGAGAATACCGGTCTGGGGAGGATTGATAACGGGAGTGAAGGACTCGATTCCGAGAGAGCCGAGATTGGTTACGGTGAAGGAACCGTTCCTCAGCTTATCGGGAGCGATGGTGCCCTTCTGAGCCTCGCCGATGAGTGCCTTTGCCTGAGCGGAGAGCTCATTGAGGGAAAGCTTCTCTGCATGAGCGAGGGTGGGAACGAGAAGTCCGCGGTCTGTGTCAACGGCGATACCGAGGTTAACGGTATTGAAGAATCTCATGGTATCGTCGAGGTAATTGGCGTTGAGGCTTCTGTGGTTAAGGATGACTCTCGAAACGGCGAAGAGGATCATATCGTTGAGAGTGATATTTCCGTATCCGAACTTTTCCGCATTTGCCTTGAGCTGTTCGCGGAGAGCGAGGATCTTTGTAGCGTCGAAGGAGGTGTTGAGGGTGAGCTGTGCCATGTTGGACAGCGAAGCGTGCATCGACTTGGCGATGACCTTTCTGATGTTGGGCAGCTTAACGTCTTCGTACTCT
>JAZSOQ010000125.1:0-3681 GCA_045537015.1 Eubacteriales bacterium | reverse complement strand
TGGCTACGATCCGACTTGGAGAAATTCATTCAGCGGAGAGAGGAATACAAGCGCGAGGCACGGATAGGTGATCTCCATCGGGATAAGGTCAAGACGGAAGAACCCTGCAAGCTCGGCATAATCGAAATCCTTGACATCGGCATCAAGGAAGTACCGCTTCTGCTTTCCTTGAAGTTGAACGTCATAAGCTCCGACACCGGGCATCAGATATTCCCATTTGCCATCCACCTGCTTCCACCCTGTAAAGGTGAAGATGGATTTCTTTGTGGCAAACCTTGCCGTGCTTTTCATCGCGTGGCGCACGTGCTTTTCCACTTGCGGGATGATCTCAAGATCAAGGGAGGCATCGAGATGGTTGTGAAGCCAATCCATCTTTTCAAGCTCTTTGGCGTCGATCTCGAATTCGGGGAGAGGACGACCGTATTCGTCCACACCTCCGATACGGTATTTGCGTGTCAGCTCCGTGCCATCATCGATGGTCAGCTCGCTGACGATCTTAGGTGCAAAGTTGCAAAGTCTTACGTAGAAATTACCTTGCTTCGTAATATGCGCCTTGCAAAGACATCCGTTCACCTCTTCATAAGGCGGTGAATAGACGTCTTGAGTGTCCGACAACGCGGACGGTGTTTTGTTAGTAGATTCACTCACCTGAATCTCCTTTCTGCCTTATGGCTTAAATTTATTTGCAAACAGAAAAATGCCCTCCGAACCAATTCGGAGAGCCGATCTGTGATTGCCTACTTCGAGATTATGGGAGTAGTATTCATTTTACTGTGCCTATTGAAAAATTCACAAAAATATGGTATAATGAAAAAAAGAACTACGAACAGGAGGCGAAACAATGTCCCATATCCGTTATAAAATACATACCATATCCGCGCAGGCATTGATCGCCTACGCCAAAGGATATAACGCAGATCCCGACCGCTATCATTACCGTCTGAACATGCGAGAGACCGAGAGTACCATTGTCAGACAGGGGGAGACTTACCAAGAGGACAATGCGATCTTCTTCCAAGCTATGTGTGCCGTCAAGGGTGACGATTACAAGCACTCGCCTCTTGATACCGTCCTCGATGACCTTTCCGATATCATCTTTTACGTTGACTTTAATGGCATCTTTGACCGAAGCGACAGCAATCCGAGGATTGCCACAAGGCAAAAGAAAGCGGAAAGTATGTTCCGCCCCGAAGGTATCTTCCTTGACTTCGGCAACGGTGAGGCACAGTATTTTGCTTTTGAACGCTCGGCAAGTATGAGTCGCAACGCTCGCCTTGCTTTTATCCGCGCCGATGTATATGGTAAGGTTCACTCCCGCATGACACTCGATATGAAGATCGGAGATTGCCAGCTCTCCAAGCTTTACGCTTACAACGGTCTGATGTTTTCAAGCGGAACGAGAATTGAAGCGCCGAACCTTTGGATGAATCACAGCATCGTCGTTATTGATAATCCCAAGGAGATTGTCAATGATGTAAATGTAATTACCGTCGAAGATGCCACGGGCGAAGGCAATGTCCGAAAATATGAGCGCGTCGAAACGAAGACCGCTATTGAGGTTACACTGTTTGACGGCGAGGGCTTGATCTCAAAAGAGTTCTCGGCGCAGATAGATAAAGCTCTTTCCAACCGCCACGAGCACCATTCCTTCCAGATCCGTATGCCATATATCAAAGGTATGGTTCACGAGATGGATTTCCGTGAAATCTTATCCAGTATAGGCATAGTAATCATCAGAGATATATGGGGAAATCCACATCCCGTGAATGAGGTCAATCTCATTCTCACCAAAAGTCAACTGAAAGGCTTTGGTTGGCTTGAGGAAAGCGGATACCATTGGTATAGATATATCCGTGTATGCGAGATGTATCGTCACGCTCTCTATGTCACGGGTGTCAGCAAGTCACGCCCCGAAGAGCTGACAGAGCTGAATTATCAGTTCTTAAATACGGTTTCGATGAAAGCCGAGTTGTTCCGTCCCAATGATCTGCCTCTCGGTTGGAATCACAGCCCCGCAGAGGAAGAGCGAAATTGGCTGACAAAAGCCACCGAGCAGAGGTATTACGATCTGATAGCAAATGAAGAATTCCGCATGAAAATATTCCTTGACCGCGCGGATCGGTGGTTCTCTTTCTCCAACAAAAAGGATAACAAGCTTGCAAAACTTCTTATTAAGAATCCGCTTTTTATTCACGAATCCTGTTACGAGACGGAACTTGATGCGCTTGCAGAAAAGGTATTGAAGAATTATGCTGTTGGTAAGCTCCTGATCGCAGGTGACAACCGGTACTTATCGGGCGACTTGATGGCTTTTCTCCAATATCTCATTCAGCCTTACACAAGAGAGAATAAGGAAGCATATCGTTTGTATATATTACTCGATGCATCTATACTCAAAGACTCGGAAATCTACGCACCTGGTGCGGAATATGATTCACAAGAGCACTACACCTTGCTCCGCAACCCGCATATAGCAAGGAATGAAGAGGTCTTGGTTGAGCCACTCGTGGAAGCGGATGCATTCAGAGAAAAATATCTTTCTCATCTAACCGATGTAGTAATGGTATCTCCCACGGCGCTGATTGCAGAACGCCTTGGCGGTGCGGACTACGACGGCGATATGATAAAGACAATTGCAGAGCCAATACTGAACGATTGTGTAATGCAAAACTATGTGGGTGAGGATTACGATATCAACAGCCAGGCAACGCTTCCGCTTTTGCAGATACCTTCTGCTGATCCTTTGATACATAACGCTCATGATTGGCACGCTCGCTTTGAGGCGATTCGAAATACCTTTTCCTCTCGCGTCGGTCAGATCTCCAATGCGGCACTTGACCGCAGTATCATTGCCTACGATGAGAATATCGACTCCGAGACCAAGGAGAAATGCAGACAGGAAACAGAAGCTCTTGCCATCCTTACGGGACTTGAAATCGACTCTGCCAAAAGCGGTATCAAGCCCGATCTGTCTGAATATCTCAGCAAAAAGAAGATAAAGCGCAGCAGTTTCCTGAAATACAAGACGATTCTTGAAAGCTCGGAGGAACGACGTCCGTGGTACGAGCCGACCTTTGACGAGCAGTTCAGGGAATATTTCGGCTCTACCGATTGGCAGGGTGTTAGCTCAAATCTTGAGAAGCTGCCGTATTACGCGCAGATGCTCAAAAAGAACACTCCCAAGGCAAAGCGCAAGCCTGCCAAGCCTTCCGAGCTTTTCACCTTTGCTACCGAGCCGGGATGGGAGAAGAAGCTTGATCCCGATATCCTTGAACGTATCAAGGCGCTTGTGGGAACGTATGAGAGCTGTCTGAAGCGCATCCGCGCAAGTCAGCACCTTCCGAATGCCAAGGCAAAGAAAAAAGGCATTAACCGCGTCCTGTTTATGCGTGACGAGGAAAACACCTACGATGCCGACGAGCTTTACGCGCTGTTTGTCAATCTCCCTGCCGATCGCGTGAGCGAGATCCGTCGTGCGATACGCGAGGAAAAGTGGCACTTCATGACCGAAGATCAGAGAACGTTGTTCCTGTGCAAGTATCTGCCCGAGGATGAATTTACCGAGTATTACGATCTGTTCTCGGATTTCCGTTGCGGCGGTTACCGCTTGCTCGGTGACTTGATTATGGATACCGATAACGACAACATTCAGCAGAACCGCGCAAGGCTGCACTATGAGGG
>JAZSOQ010000120.1:0-4327 GCA_045537015.1 Eubacteriales bacterium | reverse complement strand
CCTCTGCTTGTAAGGCAGATGCTCTCCCAGCTGAGCTATGCTCCCATGATTTTTGCGCCTTATCGGCGACGGGTATTATTATACCACAAGTCAAGTTGTTTGTCAATAGTTTTTTGAAAGTTTTTTTGATTTTTTTGCTTTTTTTGCGCTTTTCCCGTCTTGCCTAAAAAAACACCGTAAAAATAGGGTAGAGTATGTAAAAAACGACAAAAAGCCCTTTACTTTTTTATATTTTAGGTGTATAATATATATTACATAATTATGCTTTGCCGAAGAAAGGTGACACATGAAGGCAAAAAAATACTTTGTATACTTTATTTTTTTATTTATTGCAACTCTTTCATTGACCGCCTGTTCGGGCGGAGAACCGCTTATGAGTGTCGAGGGGCAGGAGTATTCCTTCCGCCTTTACGGCAGTACAAACGGTATTACGCGCGTTGATATCTACCGCGGCGAGGAAAAAACGGGAAGCGTCAAGCCCGATTACCGTGTTAATGAGCCTTGGCTCGGCGAGGACAAGCAGGACTACGGTTTCCGCGCACTTGACATCGACGGCGACGGCGACGAGGATTTCGTGATCCAGACAAACCGCACCGAAAGCGAGGAGAGATACCGTTGCTTTATCAATAAAGAGGGAAGCTTCTCGCTTGAAAAGAAGCTCTCGGCTCTCGTTGCCCCGAAGTTCGTTGACGGAACTGTCATTGTCGAGACCTTTGACCGCATTGAACAACCTACATACAACAACGAGCCCCCGATGTACGAGCTCCGCCGTGACGCGACCGTTTACGGCTTTACCGAGCACGGCAGATTCGTCATCAGGCAGGTAAACCGCTTCAGCTATTTTTCCGAGACCGATATATACCGCTTTAGTATCTATCTTCCCGATGAAGAAGGCGAGCTTTACGCCGACAGCGACAAATGGATATACCCCGAGGACCTCGGAAAATACGGCTTTGAGCCCTTTGACGAAAATAATTGAAAATTTTTTCGGAAATCGTGAAACTTTTTGCGATGAATTCCGTCTATATAAGTATAGGAAAGTTTAGGAGATAAAAATGAGCGAACAGAAAACAGCTATCATCATCGGCGCGGGACCTGCGGGTCTGACTGCGGCATACAAGCTTCTCAAGGAGACCGACATCAAGCCGATCATTCTTGAAGAAAGCGAATATATCGGCGGTATTTCGCGTACCGCGCGTTACAACGGTAACCGCATGGACCTTGGCGGACACCGCTTCTTCTCGAAAAACGAGGAAGTAAACGAGCTTTGGCGCGAGCTTATGCCCCTTCAGGGCGCGCCGTCATACGACGATAAAAAGCTCGGAGTGGAGAAGGATCTTGCAGAGGGCGGTCCCGACCCCGAAAAGGAAGACAGAGTATTCCTGCTTCGCAACCGCATCTCGCGTATTCTTTTCCTGCATAAATTCTTTGATTATCCGATCTCTCTCAAGCCCGAGACCTTCATTAATATGGGTTTTGTGCGCACGATGAAGTCGGGATTCGGCTATCTCGGAAGCTGTATCGTCAAGAAGCCCGAGGATTCGCTTGAGAATTTCTATATCAACCGTTTCGGCAGACCTCTTTACGAGATGTTCTTTGAGGATTATACGGAGAATCTTTGGGGTCGCCATCCTTCGCAGATCTCCGCCGATTGGGGCGCGCAGAGAGTCAAGGGTCTTTCCCTTATGAAGGCTGTCTGGAACGTGATCTCGAAGCCCTTCCGCCCGAAGGATAAAGTTGAGACCTCGCTTATTGAGCAGTATTACTATCCCAAGCTCGGCCCCGGTCAGCTTTGGGAGGCTCTCGCGTCCGATATTAAGGCAATGGGCGGCGAGATCGTTATGAACTGCTCCGTCAAGGACATCAAGCTTGAAAATGGTAAGGTCACAAGCGTTATTTCCGCCGACGGCCGCGAGTTCAAGGGCGACGAGTTCTTCTCGACAATGCCCGTGCGCGATCTTGTAAACGGCATGGGCGACACCGTTCCCGCTGACGTAAAGCGTATTGCCGACGGACTTCCTTACCGTGATTATATTACCGTAGGTCTTCTTGTGGACAAGCTTCTTCTTGAAAATAAGACCAAGGTAAAGACCCTTACCGGCAACGTGCCCGATTGCTGGATCTACGTTCAGGAGCGTGAGGTTAAGCTCGGTCGTCTCCAGATCTTCAATAACTGGTCTCCCTATCTTGTAGCAGATCCCGAAAACACCGTTTGGATCGGTCTTGAGTATTTCTGCAACGAGGGCGACGATCTTTGGAATATGAGCGACAAGGAATTCATCGACTTTGCAATCGCCGAGCTCGCACAGATCGACGTTATCGACCCCGCCGACGTCAAGGACGCAACACGCATCAAGGTCAAGAAGGCGTATCCCGCATATTTCGACACTTATTCCGAGTTTGATACCGTCAAGGATTATCTCTCCGGCATTGACAACCTCTGGTGCCTCGGACGAAACGGTCAGCACAGATATAACAATATGGATCACTCGATGCTCACCGCTGTTGAGGCTGTCCGCTCGATTGCAAACGGCACCCGCGACAAGGCAACCGTCTGGGCGGTAAACACCGAAAAGGAATATCACGAGGAAAAGACCGAAGGCGAGAATAAATGAACGAATTAAAGGAAAATTTCAGCGGCATCGGCGGCAAGCGTTGGTTTAAGATAGTATTTTTCTTCCTCGCCCTGCTACCGATGATTGCAGCTCTTTATATCGCCCTCTATTATATCTACGGCCCCGGTGAGGGATATTTCCACTCCGATTGCACCGACACGATCTATTGGGCGAATGCGGCTCTCGAGGGCAACGGCATTTTTGACGATCAGTATAATTATGCCGCTCTTCTGCCTTTTTCGACTGTTTGGATAATGCAGCCGCTCATCAAGCTTTTCGGCTTCGGAATGACGGCGCATAACCTCGGAATGGCTATCTTTGCCGTTCTCTTTGCCGGAAGCATATATTTCTGCGCGAGAAGCGCAAAGCTTTCGCATCTTTGGAGCAGTACCGCCGTTTTTGCGGTGTTTATGCTTCTTTCCTGCTCGGACAAGCTCCGCGAGATGATGTGGGGTCACACTATCTATTACAGCCTCGGGCTTGTGCTGATGTTTTATCTGCTCGGGCTCGGTATGCGCCTTTGCGATGCCATTGAAGACGGCAAGAAGGTCGCTGCGATAATTTACGGCGTTCTTCTTCTCGGCGTTTCCGTCGGAAGCGCAACGAACGGAATGCAGATCATCGTTCTGACCGTTCTCCCCGCTGCTGCGGCATTTGCGGCGGAGAGAGTTCTTTCGGCAAAGGACGGAATCGTTTCAAAAAAGTCGATCCCCGCGATCGCGGCTGCGGCAGTTGTTGCGGTCGGCACACTTGTCGGAATGAAGCTCCTTCTTGTTATCACGCAAGACGGTGCCATCAGTGCGGGCTATGCTGCGGGCTATTCGGGCTGGTCGGACGTTTCTTTGTGGCTTTCGAATGCACAAAAGTTTGTAAATCATTATTTCTCGCTCCTCGGCGTGAATATGGCAAAGAACGATCCGCTTTTTGCGGTTGAGTCGATAAAGTATTTCTTCCGCATTGCCGTTGGCATCATTCTTCTCGTTATGCCCGTTGTTATACTATGTCTTTACGGCAAGATCAAGTCGCGCGGCGTGAAGTTTATGCTATGGGCGCATTTCGTGCTTACGGCTGCCGTTATGTTCGGCTATATCTGCGGCGAGCTCAGCGCGGCGAATTGGAGACTGACCCCCATTCTCGGAAGCGCCGCAATGCTTACCGTTTGCGGACTTCGCGATCTGACATCCGATCTTGGCATCGTTGAGGTCAAGGAAAACGGCGGCTCGGCTGCGATTCTTTCAAGAATTTGTGCGCTCGTGCTTGCTGTCATCGTTGCATCTTCACTTGTCTTTGCCGATGAAGTGAAGTCGCTCGATCCCGAATACGGACGTGATAACACAAATCACCGCCTTGCCGAATTCCTCGTCGAAGAGGGACTCGAATACGGCTACGCGACCTTCTGGTACGCGCAGGCGATAACCGTGCTTTCGGATTCGCATGTGCGTGTCCGCAATATGGATATCAATGATCGCGCGGGCGTTATCGGACGCCATTATCAGTCAAGCCTTAACTGGTATAACGACCAGGAGGGTGTCGACGAATATTTTGTCATCCTTTCGTCATCCGAATATAAGAAGGTTTTCCTGACCGATACCTGGCAGACCTGGATGGATGAGTATTATTTGCGCGAATACGATTCCCCCAACGATGCAAACGGCTTCCTTGTATTTGTTTTCTCGGAAAACGTGCTCCGCGACTTCGGTTCCGAAGCGAGG
>JAZSOQ010000061.1:0-7112 GCA_045537015.1 Eubacteriales bacterium | reverse complement strand
TCACAGAACGACATGGCTACGATCCGACTTCGGCGTAGCCGGGCTGACTTTGAAGTCTGCTGCGATTTATATCAATGTGACTTTTTGATAATATTGATATTATTCAAAGCAGACTTCATAATTGACCCGCTGCGCGAGGTCCTTCGACTCCGCTTCGCTCCGCTCAGGATGACAGCGTAATATTATATTGATTTATAATAATATCGGTAGCTCGTAATGAAAAACTCGCAGTTGCCTCACAGTTCTTAATATTTCAGCCCGATTTTTGTGTTTTATTTCGCGTAATAATACCTATTTATCACTTCAAATTTGTGTTCTGTATACTTCGGTATCGAATCGAGAAAACGAGTGATCTCGTCTGTAAGGTCGTAGTCTTCATTATGGAGAGATGAGGTGATTGTTGTTGATTTTGTGCCAAAAACGGCGATTACCTTTATCTTGGCGGGGGAATAAACTCTTTGTCTGCCGTGATTGCGACGGTATACTAAACGGTATTCACCGGGTACGAATCTGATCTGCCTTATGCTTTCCCATGGTAGGATGTGCGTATCAAGGACAATTCCGTGGGATGTAAGGTGCCCAAAGCGGGTTATATTGCGTTCCTCAAAATTCTTGTATTCCAAAATCAGTTTGTTATGTTCTTCATCTGTCATAGCGGAGAGAAGACGGGATTGAAGAAGCGCCTGCTTGGAAACGTAATATGCTATCAGGATGGGGATGCCGACGGTGAACGGTATCATAAAAATACCGAACCAAATCGAAACTGCAAAAAATATGAGCGAGAAGAGAAGCATAAGTGGAAAAGACAGTAGCCCGCCAATAAATGCGAACTTGAAGTCGGTGGTTATTTTCTTGCCAAAAGGTGAGTATTTGATTCTTTCAAAATTGATTTTCATTCTTAAAAAATTGTGTGATAGTATTTGTTGGTGATTTTTATCTCGCGGTCGGTGTACTTGGGAATTGCGGACTTGAACTGCTGTATATCTTCCGAGAGGTCTGCGGGGTAGTTGCATATATCTTCCTTGATGATGCGGCGGCGTTTGCCACAAACGACGTGGAGTTTGACCGTAGTGGAAACCACATAGCGGACCTTTCCTCTTTGTGCCTGCCAGCTAGGCGTGAATTCGATCTCTTTGATAATACCCCAGGGGCAGATCTGCTCGTCAAGGATGATGCCGTAGCTTGTCATACAGCCGAGGGTAATATCGTTGTTTTCCTTGAATTTTTTATATTCCTTAACAAGCTCATTGTGCTCCTCGTCGGTCATTGCGGAAAGCAGCTTTGCCTGAAAGAACTTATCCGAGATTATTTTATAATCCACCCAAATCAAGACGCCGAGGAATACAGCACAGATAGCTGCTGCGATGTACATTTTCCCGCCCGCGCTGAGAGCACCCCAAAAACACAATACAATCATAAAGATGAAGAATGTGAGCGGTGCTGCGGATCCTAATAAGCCTCCGAATATCTTATATCCGAACGGTGAATATTTAATTCTTTCAAAATTGATCTTCATTTTAATTCTCCTAATCAAGTGATTGTATTATACCATAAAATGAATTAAATGTCAATAGCGTTTTATAAAAAATCTGTATTTAGGGTAAAAATATTGCAAAAAGGGAAGTGATGTGATATAATATAAGCAATAATGCAACTATTTCGGAGGTAAAAATGGCTGACAAGAAGCAAATGGTATTTATAATGACCGACACACAGCGTTGGGATATGGTGAACTGCTACCGCGAGACGGGGCTTTCGACACCTTGCCTTGATGCGCTTGCGGCGGACGGCGTTCGCTTTGAACGTGCTTATACGACCCAGCCCGTCTGCGGTCCGGCGCGTGCGGGACTCTTTACGGGTACTTATCCCTCGTGGAACGGCTCGTGGGCGAACGGTATGGCTCTCGGCGACAACGTTAAAACGATCGGTCAGCGCCTTTCCGACAACGGAGTCCGCTGTGCCTATATCGGCAAATGGCATCTCGACGGCACCGATTATTTCGGCAACGGCTTCTGCCCCGAGGGTTGGGAGGAAGAATATTGGTACGATATGCGCCGCTACCTCGAGGAGCTGAGCGAGGACGAGCGCATTAAGTCCCGCTCGAGAAAGACGATGAATTTTGAAGATATCCCCGACGATTTTACCTACGGCTCGCGCGTACTGAAACGTGCGCTCAACTTTATGGAAAAGTACAAGGACGAGGATTACTTCCTCGTGGTCTCCTTCGACGAGCCGCACGGCCCCCACATTTGTCCCGAGCCTTATGCAAGTATGTATAAGAACTACGAATTCCCGAAGAATCCCGCGGTCTGGGATACTCTGGATGGGAAGCCCGAACACCAAAAGGTCTGGGCGGCGGAGAGGGGCAACGCGGAGAAGGATCGCGATGCGGTCAAGATCAGGCAGCCATACTTTTTCGGCTGCAATTCCTATGCCGACCACCTCATCGGTGAGGTCGTAAAGTGCGTTCCCGACAGCGCGATGATTATGTATACCTCCGACCACGGCGATCTGCTGCAGTCGCATTGCCTCTTTGCAAAGGGTCCTGCTCCCTACGATGACGTTGCGCGCATACCCTTTATCGTCCGCCATCCCGAGGGTGAGCGCGGAGCGGTATACTCAAAGCGTCCCGTTTCGCATATCAGCGTATGTCCGACTATTATGGATTTCTACGGACTTCCGATACCCAAGGTTCTCCAAGGAGAGAGCATCCTCGATGCCTGCCGCGACACGAATGCCGAGGCGCCCGAGCTCGTTTTCTACGAATTCACCCGCTTCGAGCAGGACCACGACCACTACGGCGGATTCCAACCGATGCGTGCCGTAACCGACGGAAGATACAAGCTTGCGATCAACCTTCTTTCCGACGACGAGTTCTACGATCTTGAAAAAGATCCTTATGAGCTCACCAACCTCATCGATTCGGAGGAATACGCCGCCGAGCGTGATCGCCTGCATGATGCCATTCTCGACAGAATGTGTCTGCAACGCGATCCCTTCCGCGGATATTACTGGGACAACCGCCCCTGGCGCAAGGATGCCGATGCGCCGCATTGGAGATACCGCGGCTTCACACGTCAGCGTGAAAACGAGGAATATGAACCCCGCCAGCTCGACTATGTCAACGGACTTGTTATGAATAAGCCCCAGCGATGCAAGATCAGCAACGAAAACGTAAAGTTCGAGTCGCTGGAGCAGATGGTGGAATGGCTGAAGCACTATGATGATTAAGTGCAGAATGCAGAATGAAGGAAGATTTCCTCGCGTTGCTCGGAAATCGGATATTGCGATAATATAATTCAGTGTTGATGATCCTTTGTTAAGTGTGATAATTTAATCTCAAAATGAAAATTTCTCGGATATTGAGAAGCCTTGGCTTCAAAATATCCGAGAATACTTTTTTATTTGCTTGTTTTAGTTTTGTACTTACAAAGTTTCATCAGCTCAGTACAAAATTATTAATATGAAATTTTCGCTTCGGCGAAAATTCACCTTCACTCTTCACTTTTCACTCTTCACTTTTCACTGTCGCGAAGCGAACTTACAGCTCCCAAGTCGCAAGCCACTCGGCAAACTCAAGATAAGTTGCCTGCATCTTGGCGTCGAATTCCTCCGCGCGGTTCATTATGTACTGCGTTCTGCTGTCGCCAAACTGACCGGAATATTCGGTGACTATGGCATAATTGCCGGCTTCAATCTCTGCGATGGCTTCCGCGGCGAGAGCTTCCGCCTTGCGGATGTTCTCGACAAGCGCGGTGAAGTCGGTCTTGCTTACGCTTTCGACCTTCGCGATGAGGCTGTCGAAATAACCGGGCTGGTAGCCGTAATTGTACTGCGCGCCATCGGTCTGATAGAAATAGATCGCGTCATCCGGGTAGAGGTAGTCCGAACCTCCTTCAAACTGCGCCGTGTAGGTCGGCCAGAAGCAGAGGAAGTTGATGTATTCGTACATCTGATAGATCTCCGCGATGACGTCCGTCGAGGCAAGCTGCTGCCAGAGCTTGATCTTGGGATCAAGGTCGTCGGTATTGAGGATCGTGTAGGTCGCGTCCTTGATGCGGTAATTGTATTCGTAGCCGAATTCGTCGGTGTAATCTCCGAATTCGAGAATTCCTGTCACCTGGATTGCACGGTCTGTGAACTCAAAGCCGTCAGATGACTTTGCATAGACCGCCATCGTGTTTGCAAGCTGCGTTGTGTTCGGTACGCAGAAGGGGCAACTCTGGTAAGGAAGATTCATCAGATACATAAACGCGCCCGAGATCGGGGAAAGCGTTGACATATACCCGATGATGGAAACCGTCTTTCCGTCGAGCTTTTCCATCTCCTCGATGCTTTGTGCCTGCGAGAATGAGAGGAGCTGACCGCTGCCGGAACCCTCTTTTTCGCAGGATGCAAGCGGCATAACGGCGAAAATAATTGCTAAAATGAATGCAAACGTCCTTTTCATCAGTCGGAAAGTCCGTCCTTTCTTGACATATTGAGCGTGCAGACCACGGTGGGGATCACGCTGATCGTGAATATAAGCGCCATAATGGCAAGCTCAAGGGGATAAACTCTTGCGCTGTTGAGAACGATACCCATCGATGCCACGAACTCGCCCATAAGGATCAGGCAAAGTCTCGAGGTCGCAAACGCGAGTATTGTTGAGATAAGACCGATGATGCCGTTTTGAAGAATGTAAAGAAGGTTGATCTTGCTCATGCCGATTCCGATCAGGCGCATCAGCGAGATCTCCTTTTTCGAGTCGTACATATTGAGCAGGGTGATGACCGAAATGATGAAAATGTTCATTATTAATATAATGACGCAGAGGATGTAAACTATCTTCGAGCTCATATCCACGTTTTCAAGCACCTCGCGGAGGACCTCCGAGGGGTTGATGACGAGAAGCTTCGAGTCAGCGCCGTATTCGGTCTTGACAGCGTTGTAGTGGTTGAAGCTCTTGGTCTTGACGAGGATCGCGCAGATCTCGCCGTGCTCCTCGTGTTCGTGTTCTTCCACGGCACCGTGATCGTGCGTTGCCCACACCGTTTCGACGGCGGTGAAGATCACGTTATCGTAGGAGGTGTTCGTCTGCTTGAGAATTCCGACAACTCGGAGGGGATTCGATTCGTGCGACGCGCCACCCTCGGCGAGTCCGTGCGACGTAACGAGCTCGTCGCCGAGCGAAAGTCCGTATTTCTTTGCGACAGCCGAGCCGATAACACACTCGAATTTTGCCTCGAACATCCCGCCTTCGGCAATCGTCTTGCTTTCAAGGAAGAAGGGCTCGGTACCAACGATCTTTGTGCCGTTATAGGAGTCGCCCATCGTGAAGGGCACCGCCGCGTTGATCCGCATATCGGCGCGGAGCTCCTCGACGTATTCGTATGAGATCGTGCCGAGAGGTTTGTCGGTGAAGAACATCGTGTTCATCGCAAGTTGCGTCGAGCTGCCCGCGGGACCGATGATGATGTCGTAATACTCCGCCGTGCTCTTGAAGCCGTCGTCTACCTGCTCGGAAATATTGTAAGCGAGCAGCGCGACGGAGGCGGAAATGACTATCGAAATAACTATGAGGATGATCTTTACCTTTTTGATCGCCATATTCTTGATCGCAAACTTAAACATCTCTTCTGCCTCCCGTCACTTCGTTCATGTCGATGGTACAGTCGAAATATTTACCAAGGCGCTCGTCGTGCGTGACCGCAATCAAGGTCTTGCCCTTTGAGATCTCGATCAGCTGCTTGATGACAGCCTCGCCGATGGCAAAGTTGAGGTTGCCCGTAGGCTCATCGGCAAGGATTATGTCGGGCTTCTTGACGATAGCGCGCGCGATTGCGACTCTTTGCTTCTCGCCGCCCGAAAGATGCTTGACCTTCTTGTTCTTCTTGTCAAGGATGCCGAGCGACTTAAGCACTTCGTCCGCCGCAGAGGTGTCGACCTTCTCGAGCTTTAAGATGTTGATGTTGTCAATGACAGTCATCTCGGGAATGAGCTTGAAATCCTGAAAAATGTATCCAATTTTATTAATACGGAATTTGTCCTTTTCCTTTTGCGATTTAGAAGTCATCTCCTCGCCGCCGATCTCGATGGTTCCGGTTTCCGGTGAAAGGATT
Source organism: Eubacteriales bacterium (assembly GCA_045537015.1). GTDB lineage: Bacteria > Bacillota > Clostridia > Oscillospirales > CAG-272 > CAG-390. The sequence continues at coordinate 1,011 of JAZSOQ010000061.1, read as the reverse complement.
CCCGCGATCATATTAAGTAGCGTGGACTTGCCGCATCCCGATGCTCCGAGGAGCATATAGGACTTGCCATCCTCGAAGACAAGATCGCGGTAGTCGATCGCGGTCTCGTTCTGAAAGTGTTTTGAAAGATTGGTGGTTTTAATCATTTATGTTCTCCTTTGAAATTCGATTGTATATTCGTGAATTTCAAAGGTTTTTACGACGTGATCTTGGTCTTCAGCGCAACGGGCGAGGATAAAGCGCTATAAAGCTCGCCGAATCGCATAGCCTCACAAGCATAAATAAATAGGAGGATTGCAATGGCGCAGAGCATAGATCGCAAAGATATACGCAGCTCTGCCAGAGCATTAGTTACAAGGCAGATAAGACAGTCATTTGTGCAGCAGCTGTGATCGTGCTCGCCGTAAAGCTCGGAAAGCGGCGAAAGTGTCAGAAAAGCGAGCAGCATGACCGCCGCAAGTATTGCAATAACTCTTTTGAGCATCGAATTCGACAAATTTCTACCTCCTTGTATAATATTATACAATTATTATAACATAATAAATAATCAAAGTCAATGATTGAGAGAGAAAAAGCATATGAATGTTCTTGTATGATCCAAAAGGAATAGCTTCAATATATATTATATATATTCCCGCCTGAATCAAGTTAAAAGCTGTGAGATTTGTAACACGTAATACGAGTGGATAATGTGGTTTATAACGGGAAAAGTATGATTTTATAATTAATTGTAATAAAATAAAATTATTTCCAAAATTAAACAATATCACTTTTTCGGTATGGAAACTTGCCGAAAATTTTTTTAATTTCCCAATTATTTTTCCAAAAGGTATTGACAAAAACCAAAAAGTAGTGTAAAATATGATACGTGATGTTATGCTATGCCGAAGTGTATCAATTGACGCTTGGTATGCGGGGGCGATGAGCATTGTGTCGAGTCTTCGGACAAGGCGCAAAATCTTGTCGAAAGCATGGCATGACGGCCCCATAAAATACATTTTTTCGAAAGGA
>JAZSOQ010000081.1:0-11793 GCA_045537015.1 Eubacteriales bacterium | reverse complement strand
GAAACGGGCAAAAGGATCATTATCCGCACACCCGTGATCCCCGGTTACAACGACGGCGCTGAGCTTGAAAAGATCAAGAAATATTGCGCCGAGCGTGGTCTTGAGCACGAGCTTTTGCCGTACCACGCCATCGGCGAGAGCAAAAAAGCCGCGCTGAAGGCGGCAAAATAAAAGAGAAGGGAAGACGAATGAAAGTCTTCCCTTTATTGATTAATATCTTCCAAGCTCGTGCGCGAGCTTTGCGATCTCTTTCATATTCTCAAAGGAAACCGAGTTTGGAATCGAGTGGTCGGAGGCGAAAACGTAGCCGCCGCCTTCCTTCATTGCGGGAATGATGCGCTGCATTTCCGCCTTGACAAGGTCGATGTTATCCCAAAGCTGTGCGTTGATGCCGCCGTGGAATGCGAGGCGGTCGCCGTAAAGATTCTTCAGCCTGAAGGGATCCATTCCCGCCTTTACCTCGAGCGGATTGAGCATTTCGACACCCGTTTCGAGAATATCGGGGAGAAGAGGCTCGATAAATCCGCAGGAATGCATTTCGGTCACCATTCCGCGCTCGTGCGCCCAATCGACCGCCTTTTTGTGATACGGCTTCAAAAGCTCGCGGTAGGTTGCGGGCGAGAAGAAGGGCGAACCTTTATATCCCATATCGTCATACCAGAAAATACCGTCGAACTCATATCCCGCGTCGAGAATGCGCTGACAGAGGTCGAGCGAGGTGTTAAGATAGGTATCGAAAATATCCGTGACCCAATCGGGATCATCGTACATCGAGATCAGCATATTTTCAGTGCCGGTCAAGCGGGTGTGGGCAACGTCAAATCCAAACCAGATGACAAGCTGTAAGAAGCGTCCTTCTGCCTTCCACTTGGGATAATTTGCTTCAAGATACTTCCACGGAATTCTATCCTCGTGATAGGTATACATAGCCCTCTTGGCTTCTTCCCACTTTTCGGGGGTGTCATAATAAAATTCCAACACCTCGGGGGTCGAATCAAGAATATTGAACACCTTCTGAGTTCCGCCCCACGGCGTTGTTTCGATCCTGTATCTTTCGTTTTCCTCAAGGATCTTTCTTTCAAATCTGGGGGAGTTATCGGGACAAATGCGGATGACTCGGTCAAAGCCGAAATAATCCTCCCAGGCGATGTTTTTTGGCATACCCTCGGCGTGCCATCTGTTTATTGTTCCTCGCCACGCGCTGTCGATCATAGGGATGCGGTCGATCTCCTGGCGGCGAAAGACGCGAATCATTCTTTCTCTTTCTGTAAGCTGTATCATATCGTAGCTCCTTTATACAATTTCGTCAAGCGCAAATTTCGCAATTCCGAGACGGAAAAGGCAGGCACCGTCCTCCTCGCCTCCGCGGCAGTATGCGCAGAGCATCGCGCCGTCTGCGGTGAAGAACACGCCGGGGTAACAGAATCCGCGTTCGCCCTCTTCGATGATATTAAGCTCGCCGAAGGTTTTGCCGTTGTCGGTGCTTTTTCTTATAACGATCGGAGTTCTGCCCCAACCCCACTTTGTCTTTGCTTTTCCGTTATAATTCGGAACGGGATTGTAGATGGCGTAAAGCGTATCGGCATCGTACCTGACGATCTGCATAGGGGAATTGGGAGATGTGAAAATACTCGGCTCGGGTGATGTGAAGCTATGCAGTCCATCGACCGAGAAGCTTTGATACTGATATGAAGCTCCCGTGCGCATCCACAGCCAGAAAACGTCCTTCGAAAGCTCAATGATACCGGGCTCCTGCAGGCCGTACTTGAGGTTTATGTGATCCGAGTGGCACAGGCGGGCATGGGGATGCATTCTGAAGGTCGTGCCGTCGTCATCGGATATGAGCAGGACGGTTATCGCGGGATTATAAATGCCGTATTTGGTTTTGTAGGCGGGATAATAGGACGCGGGCGCGATTATTCTGCCGTCGGAAATACGAACAAGGCGGTCGTTGTTGATAACGTAATAAGCGGACGGAACGTTCCATACTGTGCGTTCGGGAGTAAAAGTTTTTCCTCCGTCGCGCGAAACCGAACGTCCGAGAGTGGATGTGCCGTCGTTTTCTTTAATTAGAAAATAAAACGCAAGCGCACCGTCCGAAAGAGTCAGCGCGGAAACGCTCATCACGTTCTCTGTGCCGAAAAACGCCGCCGTAGCGATCATTTCGGGCTCGGACCAGCTCTCTCCTTCATCTGAGGAGCGGATCATTTTGATATTGCAGGAGGCGTGGTCGTTGCCGCTTGTGCCGTGGTAGGCACTGTAAGCAAACAGTATTTCGCCCGAAGGCGCGCGCAGAAAAGCACCCTCGCTGTTTCGCGGGTTATCCTCACTCGGAGGCAGGTCGCAGACTAATCTTACGTTCATTTCAAGTTCCTTTCGTTTTATCTTATCGCGCGATAAAGTATTTAGCGATCTCTTCCGCAACAAGCCGATGTCCCGCTTCTGTCGGGTGGTTCACGTGCGAAAGATACTTCGCAAGATCTGCAGGTTCTTCAATATGCCGCTCAAATGCCTTGAAGCTGTCGGCAATACCGATTTCGTATCGGTCGGCAAGCATTCTGACCTGCTCGGTGTGGCGGACGAGAGCTTCCCATTTTTCGTTTTGCCTGTAAAAGGAATTATCCCAAGAGGGCGTGCAGAGAATGACTTTTGTGCCGCGCTCCAAAGCTTGCTCGATCATAGAGCACCAAGCTTTTTGGGCGGCTTCAAGACCGATCGCGCGGTCGTTGAGGCTGTAATCTATGGTCAGCACGTCGGGACGGTGGGATAAAACATCGCTCTCAAAGCGTGCCTCGCCGCCCACGGAATTTTCGCCGCCGATTGCGGTTACGATGACATTCGTCACCGCAAAGGGAAAGCGTTCCTTGATCGTTTTATGCAAAAGGTGCGGATAAGCGGAAAAAGTGTTGACGAAGGGCGTCGCAAAATATCCCGCGGGAACGCTGTGACCGTGGCAAACTACGTTTACCGTTCTGTTTTTCGGCCACTGCACTGTCATTTCGTTCAGTATCGGATCGAGATAGTTGATTCCTTGTATCATATCGGTTTCCTCTTTGATCAAAGTCAGTTATATCCAAAACGCTTGACCGTGAATTTTTCCGTGCACAAGACGGGGAATTCCTTCTTTCCCCAAGGTTTGTGCCAAGTGAGTGAGCCGCGCAGCCTGCCTTCGTTGTCGCGGACTCCGTATTGAAGCTGTGAGACTTCGGGGCTGAGTTCGGTTCCACATTCGAAATTTACCGTGCCAAATTCAACGTTGCAAGGGCCCTTCGGCATACCGAAAAGGTCAATATCGGCTGTCGAAATGATCACGGTATTGTGCTGCGCGACGATATGGTTGATGACCGACAGATGCGAGCAGTCATGGAAGGTGATGCCTTCCTCGCAATTATGGATATAAAGATAGTCGGCAACGACGTGCTCGCCCGCGACCAAACCGTAGCGGTAACCCTGAACGGCTACGTTGCGTACTACGTTATTGTCGTTTTGGTCGCCCGATAGGATCAGTCCTGCGGTGTGGCAAGGATTGTGCAGAAGTTCTTTCCCGAGAACGGTATCGCCGACGTTTTCCGAAAGAGCAAACTGGCTGTCGCTGATGTGAACGCGGCTGACGTTCTGAAGATTCACCGCTGACTGGGTGGGATACATTTTATCGCGGCGCATCGGAACTCTGAAATCAAGATTTGCTATTGAAAACTGCGACACGCTGAATTTTCCCTTGCAGCTCGTGCCCTCGGGAGCGGCAAGGATGGAATATGGGCGCGCCGTTCCGTCGTGCTCCTCGGGAGCGTCCCAATCCGAGAAGATGCGCGTGTTCTCCGAGCCGAGAGGCTTTTCGGCAAAGCGGGTCGGCTCGAAATTATCCTTTACCGAATCAAGCTTTCGAACGATATATGCGTTCAGCATTTTGCAAGGCATTTCGCCCTCAAGCATAATGTTGGCATCCCCGGGAGGGATCATCAGTTGCGCGCGGAGAGGCTTGCCGTTGTATTCTTCTATTGCGGGAGATGCGATCCTATATCCGCCCTTGGTGTAAGGGAAAAGGATCTTTCCTCCTCCGCGTTTGGCTGCATAGTTGATTGCCGACTGAATAGCGGCGGTGTCATCGGTAATTCCGTCGCCTTTTGCGCCGAAATCAAATACGTTTATTCCAAAACTGCTCATTTTTCTACCTTTTTCCTTGCAAAAAGATGATACTTGGTCTTGCCGGGCTTGGTTTCGCTGTGTACGGTGTTAACGTCACAATACAAATAGGGGTAGTTATCCTCGTTGACTCTGCCGATTCTTTCGGGAATCTTGAATTTTTCTGCAGACCACGAGGGATCGAGAATGCAGAATTCCTTACCGTCTGTCGAGATCAGAGATATGTAATGCCCGCTCTTGGTAAAAAGACCGATGGTTGCACCCTCGGGAATGCCAACGTGTGATATGACGGCGCCACCCGCGCGGAGATGCTCGATTGCCTCGTCAAGGTCGTTGGTCTTTGAGTAGGAAAGCCCGAATTTTTCTGCAATAACGGGACCAAGGATCGACATATTTGTGCCTACGCCGTGGTTTGCCGAGCACTCTTCCGAAATGCGAACGCACTCTTCAATATCAAGGCTTTTGTCGGTCAGCAGATCAACGGTCATGCAAGCACAGCAAAGTCCGCAGCCCGAGCTTCTGACGGTGGTCTTCTTCTTTTCCTCGGGGATATTCGCCATTTTAATTTTGGTGGGGTAGGGAAGATGTGCGTATTCAAGCTGGTTTATATATCGCATCATTCTGCTTCCTTTCAAGTATTATATTCTAATTATATCACAAAAAAGCGGGGAAGTCAACAAAAAACACTTGCTTACCGTTGCCGATAAGCAAGTGTTTTCATTGTGGTTTTAATAAAACTTAACGCACCAAATAACCGTCAGGATGACGCCAATGATAAGGAAGAAAAGTCCTGTTACCAAAATACTGCTGTTGTCGTGTTCCTTGGCAGCGCTTAACTTGCGTGCGCGATAGTCTGCATACAGCTCTTGTTTTGCTCTTCCCATAGGGATAAAGGTGAGCACAACGTTGCGTAATACAAATCCAATGCCTATGAGGGCACCTTCGCTGCTGATGAAGAGCATTCCGGCAAAGAGAGTCATCAATATGCCCGACACGAAGAAGGCGTCAGCCAATATTTGAAGATTTACCGCCGCGCTTTGTGTGAAAAAGCCCTTCGACCAGATCACCAAAAAAACGATGAATATTTCTGTTGCAAAACAAACAGCATATTTGGTCAACTTTGCTTTATTTATCTGTTTCACTGTAGGTAACCATCCGTCCCATTACTGAAGCATCTGCTTGTACTTTGCCTCTTCAGCATCGTTGCAGTGCACGAAGTGTCCAGGAGATATTTCACGGAATGAAGGAGTGTCTACCGAATAGTCGTGCTCAGCAAGGGGATTATAGTGGATTCTTGTACGCTGTTTCTCATAAATGGGGTCAGGTAACGGAATCGCCGAAAGAAGAGATTTCGTATAAGGATGCATGGGATTCTTGAAGAGCTCATCCGAATCCGCAAGCTCAACCATTTTTCCGAAGTACATAACGCCGATTCTGTCAGAGAAGTACTTAACAACGGACAAGTCGTGCGCGATGAACAGAATAGTCAGTCCCAAACGCTCTCTGAGGTCGTTGAGCAGGTTGATAACCTGTGCCTGGATCGATACGTCAAGCGCGGAAATAGGCTCGTCAGCTATGATCATTTCAGGCTGCATAACAACAGCTCTTGCAATACCGATTCTCTGACGCTGTCCGCCCGAGAACTCGTGAGGATAACGGTCTGCGTGCTCACGAACAAGACCAACGGTTTCAAGGATATCATATACCTTTTCGTTGATATAATCCTTGTCTGTGATGCCGTTAATGACAAGTCCCTCGGCAATGATGTCACGTACAGTCATACGTGGATCAAGAGAAGCAATGGGATCCTGGAAGATCATCTGTATCTGTGTGATCAGCTTACTCTTTTTTGCCACGCGGACTCTTGTATTGAATTCCTTTTTCAAAGCCTTGAGCTTTTCGGCGTCGCCCTTTGCGGCACTGAGCTTTTCAGCGTATTCTGCCTCAAGAGCTTTGACGAGCGACTCTGCATACTGCTTGTCTACTGCTTTGCTATCGAGCTTTGCATCGCGGAGGAACTCTTTGTTCTTTGCAACGATTTCAGTATATTTTTCCTTGGTGATCTTTTTTTCGTTAAGATCTTTTTTAGCCTGCTTGATCGCATCGCTGTAGGAACGTGTTCCCGCGCCGATTCTCTGACCCTTGAAGTATACGTTACCGGAGGTAATGTTATACAACTTGATGATGGAACGGCCTGTGGTGGTCTTTCCGCATCCGGATTCACCGACAAGACCGAAAGTTTCGCCCTTTTTGATCTCAAAGCTTACGTCATCGACAGCCTTAAGATCCTTATGTCCCAAGCGGAAATACTGACAAAGGTGGTCAACTTTTAACAATACTTCACGATTATTCTCCATGGTTGCCTCCTCTTTCTTTCATTCGCTTTATACGTTCTGTAATAATCTTGGGAATTTCCACCTTGGGTGCGTTGGGATGGAGCAACCAGGTTGCAGCATAGTGTGTGGGAGAAACCTCATACATAGGAGGCTGCATTTCAAAGTCGATCTCCATTGCATATTTGTTTCTTTCAGCAAACGCATCGCCAACGGGAGGATAAATCATATTAGGGGGTGTTCCGGGGATCGCATCCAGCTTTTCACTGGTGTCAAGGTCGGGCATAGAGGAGAGCAGAGCCCAAGTGTAGGGGTGCTGGGGGTTATAGAAGACCTCTTCCGCAGTGCCGTACTCTACGATCTTACCTGCGTACATTACTGCAATTCTGTCAGCCATGTTTGCAACAACACCAAGGTCGTGTGTGATAAAGATGATGGAAAGGTTGTGCTCGCGCTTCAGTTTGTTGATAAGCTCAAGGATCTGAGCCTGAATGGTAACGTCAAGTGCAGTTGTCGGCTCGTCACAAATAAGAACGTCGGGGTTGGCGGAAAGCGCGATTGCAATTACGATACGTTGACGCATACCTCCGGAGAACTCGAAGGGATACTGTCTGTAACGAATTCTTGCCTCGGGAATACCAACCTCTTCCATAAGCTTGATAGCCTTTTCCTTGGCGATCTGCTTTGTAAGGGTGTATACGATCTGCGAAGCTTTTTCCTTGAGGTAGTCGATGATCTCGATACATCTCTTGTCTGCGTCAAAGCTTGCTGCGGCTGCAACGTCCGCCTGGAAGCGGTTCATAACGCGGCTGAGAACCGAAATGATAGATTCGATCTGAACCTCAGGCTCAATGACTGACTTGGGAATAACCTTCCAGTCAACCTTCTTGCCCTTTGCCAGCAAAGCTTCTCTTCTTGCAGTCTGACGTGCGAAGCGTGCCTCTTCCTTGGGATTGTTCTTGATATAGAAGAAGTACTTTTCGATTTCTCTTTCAAAAGCACCGCCAAAGGTGTAGGCTACGTTGTTCTTGATAACGGCAAGCGGGTCGATAGCGGCGAGGACGCTCTTGTTTACGCTCTTAGAAAGCGCTTCTGCTTCCTGTGCGGTAAATTTACCGCTCTTGAAGAAATTAATTGCTTTCTGAAGGTCTGCAATAGCGTTCTTCTTGTTTTCAAGAGCTTTGTTGAACGAATACTGAACTGCGATCTTTTCGAGTGCGATGAAGGAATCAAGGAAGTCCTCGTTGAGGAACTTGAGCGCCATTTCATTTGCCTCGTCCGCAGGCATCTGGCTGAGGTCGGCTTGGGGCTTCACATAAACGTAGTAACCGATTCTGAAGAAGTTGTAAGCAGGCTGTGCAAGGAGCGACTGTGCGGTATCCTTGAGAGTTTTGAGTACCTCTACGGTCTCGGTGGAAGCTTCGATCTTGGAAGTACCGGCACCGACAAGCTTCTTGACCGAATCGGAGAGCTTGACCTTCTTCTTTTCGTCGTGCAATACCTTCGCAAGAGCCTCAACATGCGCATCGAGAGTATCTGCATTAGTCGAAACGAAGTATTTATCGTCGATCTCATCGAGCTTACGGGAGATAAGCTTGAGTGTTGCAACGACGTCGATCTTCTGTTTCTTTTCTGTAAGGAAGAGAAGATCTTCGATGGTTGCGATCATTTCTTCTGCAGCAGTGCGTGCTGCATTGTAGCTGTTTTCGAGGCTAATTGCCTGAATGTTGAAGTTATCAAAAGTTTTGATATATTTTTCAACCTCATCTACCGAAACGGTAGAGGTAGACTTTTCGGCAAGTGCCTTTTTCATCATATCGGACAAGGTTGCAAGTGTTTCGTTGAAGGTTGTACGGCCTTCCTTGCGGTTTGCCTTGTTCTTGAGAAGCATTGCCTCGGTTATCTGCTTACCGATTCGCATAATGGGGTTAAGGGAGGAAAGCGGATCCTGGAAGATCATTGCAATCTTATCTCCGCGGAGCTTGTGCATTTCCTCTTCGGGGATACGAACAAGATCCTGTCCGTCATAGAGTATCTCGCCGCCTTCGTGGATGGAGTTAACGGCGGAAATACCCATAATTGCCTTCGAGGTAACAGATTTACCCGAGCCGGATTCTCCAACGATCGCAAGAGTCTCGCCCTTGTAAAGGTCGAAGGAGATGTTTCGTACTGCCTGTACCTTGCCCGCATCCGTGCGGAAGGAGATCTTCAGATTATTTACTGATAATTTTACTTCTTTATTCATTGCTTAATCCTCCGATCCTCTGAGCGACGGGTTGAACGCATCGCGCAAACCGTTGCCGAACAGGTTGAAGCTGAGCATTAACAGAACCAGGAACATGCAGGGGAAGAATGCCACGTGACCGGCATTTGCCATGATGGATTTCTGTCCCGCAGCGATCAGTGTACCAACGCTGGTGGTGTTTCCTGCTTCAAGGTTAATGATGCCCAGATAAGAAAGGCTTGTCTCCGAGTAGATCATCGAGGGGATTACAAGCGCAACGCTCGTTACGATAGTACCGAGACCGTTCGGGAAAATGTGCTTGAACATAATTCTCGAGTCGCTTGCTCCAAGAGTTCTTGCAGCAAGAACGTACTCCTGATTCTTGAAGCGGTAGAACTGCATACGAGTTCTGCCCGCCATACCTATCCATCCCGTTGCAAAGAACGCAATGAACAAGACAAGAGCCTGGCTCGTGGAACCCATGTGATACTTCAGAAGAGTGATAACGATCATTGTGGGAACCGAACCGAGAATCTCGGCAAATCTTTCCATGAAAAGGTCGATCTTGCCGCCGAAATAGCCGGAAATAGAGCCCCAGATAACGCCGACGATGAAGTTTACAGCAGCAACGACTGTTGCGAAAACGAAGGAGAATCTTACACCGTATGCGAGACATGCGAAAATATCTTTACCTGTATCGGTAGTACCGAACAGGAAAGAGGGCTCTTCAATACCGTCCTTGAGCACCTGAGTGTGCTGATAGATATAGTATTCATAGTATTCGGCTCTTACTTCGATACCGCCGTCAACCTTTCGGCCGTAGGCGTAGAAGTACTGCTTGCCGCCCTCGCTGATACCATTCTCGCCTTCGATTCTGATGGAATTATAGTCTGCCATCAGATTGGAGAGAGAACCTGCCTCATATCTCCAATAGTTGGGGACGATCTCGCCCTTCTGGTTAAGCTTCGGGCGAATGGTGGAAGCTTTCACGTTCTCAACCTTGTAATAGATATTGGCATCATATTTGTTCTTTTCGACCATATCCTTTCTTTCGGAGAAAGGAACCATCGGGTAGAGGACCTGTCTGCCGGTCTCATTCTGATATTTCTGGATGTTATTGAATTCTTCCAAAGAAATGATCTTATATTTACCAAAGCCTACACCGTAATATGTGTCATAACGGTAGGTGTAATTCTTTCCGTCATCACTTACTGTATATTCTCCGCCCTTGATAACATCTCTGCCTGTCTCCAAAGAAAGGGCAAGATCCTTGAGATAACCGAGAGAGTTGGTATTTTTCACCTTGCAACCATCCCAAAAATTGATGCCGCTTTCAACAAACAGCTGATTCTTGGGAGTTACATAAGCATACACCATATCGTAGTATGCGGGTCGGAAGGGAGTGAAGAAGGGAGCAATTATTGCAAAAAGCACCAAAAACATAATGACGATGCCGCCGACGACCGCGCCCTTGTTCTTTGCAAAGCGGCGGAAAGCACCCTGGAAATAGCTTACGGGCTTTGTGTCGAGCTTTTTATCGTGCGAGAGGTCGGTTCTCTTTGCAAATTGGAATTTTTCAGCGGGGATATTATCGTACTTATTCATTGTTGTTGACATAATTACTTCGCCCCCATTCTGATTCTCGGATCAATAAATCCGTAGCTGATGTCGATAACGATTCCGGCAGTCAGGCTGACGAGAGTATAAAATCCCGAAAGCAGCATAAAGAAATCGTAATCCTGGAATGTAATAGAGTTAAGATAGAGTCCGCCGACGCCGTTGACACCGAACATCTTCTCGATAATGAGCGAACCCGAAAGGACAGAGACGAACTCACTGAGGATGGAGGGGAAAATTACGACCATCGAGTTACGCATTGCATGGCGGTAGATAGCCTGTCTCTTTGTCAGACCCTTAGTTCTCGCAAGCAGCATAAATTCACCCGTCAGGACCTCCGAAAGCTCCGCACGGGTATAACGCGCATAGCCCGCAATAGAACCGAGACAAAGTGCAAATACTGCGGGGAGCATGGAACGGAATACAGGCCAAGTGAAATACTCGTTGCTCGTTGCCATAGTCAGCGGGAACCAGCCGAGCTTGAAGCAGAATACATACTGGATCATAAGAGCCAATACGATGGAAGGCACGGATATCAACAGGATGATAATAATGTTGATGACCTGGTCCTGCCACTTGTTCTTTTTAAGCGCGGCAAGAATACCCAAACCGAGACCGATCGGTACTCCGATAAGGGTAGAATAGATGTTGATAAGGATCGTGGGCGGGAGATGGCTTACGAATACATCCCACAGATTCATATTGAGATACTCACCGTAGGTGGTCGCGATACCGAAATCGCCCTTTGTAAGGATCCTCTTGATATAGTTACCGTACTGAAGAAGTATCGGAACTCTGTCATAGCTGTAAACACCGTTTGCGCCCTTTTGGATGTTGGTGATCCAGCCTCTTCCCTCAAGTGTCTTCATAACGATCTCGGGGTCCTGTCCGGGAAGCGCGTTCGTGGGGATGGGCAGAAGCTTGATAAGCACAAAGCACATCGTGAAAATGATGCAGAATGTGAGCAACATCAAACCCAGACGCTTCGTCACATACTTAAACATATACATAGGTTTTTCTCCTCTGTCTTGTTGTTTTGCGTTTGGTCAAAGACCTGCGCGCGAAGCCGCACGCTATATAAAATGAATTAATTTTCGAACTTGATTTTCTATTTTTGGGGTTTTGCGATTTGCTGAATTATATATTTACAACGATAGTATTCCCGTATTTGTTGCCCGAAAGCATCTGTATTCAGCTAATTATTTGTTAAATAAACAATTTTTGTATACTGTACTTATTTTTGTAAATATCCTATAAATGAGCAAATCAGCGGTGAGCGTATTTGCTCACCGCCGTTTGCTTAAGAATAATTAATTAGATTTAATTAGTTATTCGGTAATTACTCGGACTTCTTGTATTCGGTGGCGAGGTCGCCGTTGTTCTGAGAAACAAAGGCAGTCCACTCATCATCGGTGTAGTTAACTTCCATGTATCTGATACCGCCGAAGCCCATGAAGGTGTGCTCGTCCTCAGAGA
>JAZSOQ010000040.1:0-18739 GCA_045537015.1 Eubacteriales bacterium | reverse complement strand
TACGAAGATTAGATAATTCCTAACAAGGCTCACAGTAACCCCAGGCTTCTCCTGGGTAGCGAAGCGGCGACGCGGTATTGAATGACAGTCCGGGGGACTGTCAGACCCGCGGCGTGACCGAGCCGCAGCGAGACAGCTCCCTCCGCAGAGGGTGATGAGGGGACACCCAGAACGCTGTGTTCGCTCTCGCTTAATTAATTAAAATTGAAAATTTCCGAGCAACGCGAGGAAATTCACCTCACTTCTTACCTCTTACTTCTTACTTCTTAATCAAAGCACTCTTTGAATGCATCCTCGATCAGCTCCGCCCAGATCGCCATTCCCTCGGCATTGGGGTGGAGCTTGCCGTCGCAGGTGTAATTTGCGTAATCGGTGCGGCTCATTCGGCTTTCGGTGAGACGGACGACGTACGCGTCGTAATGCGCGGCGCATTTTTCGATGATCTCGTTGTATTTGATGAGCAATTCGCTCTTCTCTTCCGTCCGCCAAGCCATATTGAAAAGGAAGACTTTCGCGCTCGGATAGCGTTTTGTGATTTTCGAGAGCATCACGGCGTAGCCCTCGGCGAAGGTGGTAGGCACAAAGCCCTCGGTTTCGACGCGAGTGAAAAGATCATCCGTGATCTCGCCCGCGGGGCGTTCCTTTGTGAAATCGTTGTTGCCCATAAAGGAAACGATCAGATCGGGCTCGCTTCCGTCCGCACGGTGAAGCTCGGTCGGGCGGGTCCTCCAGCCTGCGGCGGCGGGGTTATCGTCGAGAATTTTAGAGCCGCTCCAGGAATTGTTGACGCAGAGGGTCATTTCGTATTTATCGATCAGCCTGCCCCAAAAAGTCTCGCCGACAGTCAGATCGCGGCACTTGACGTTCTCCGACTCGGGAGTGCCGTAATACTGCTTATTTGCTCCGATGGTTGGGTTGTGCTCGGTGTTGTTCGAATATCCGTCATAAGTGCACATACTCGCGCCGAAGACGGAGAGTTTCTTTCCTTTTAATATATCAAGCAATGTTTTTCTCCTTCCGACAGATGTAAGAATAGTAACAAAAGTGATGACTTCCGCCGCCATAACCAATAATATGAGCAATAACTTATACCCATTGCATACCGCGAGCTCTACTGCGAGCGGAAGTCGACTTAAGGTCACTCCGTAGACATATCGGAACATTATATATATTCCATAATGCAGATCTGAAAAGAGGAATAATCCGCAGGAGATCGAAGCCACGGCGCTTCCAATGATGCCCAAGATCAGATACGGGTGGATTATGCGAATTATCAACACTATGAAAGTAATCGCAATAAACACAGCCGCAATAATTGAGGGAATCGCCTCGGGGGATAATTCGGCAAACTCCGCGGTTACGTAATATTTGCCGTCAACCGGATTCACAACAATTTTTGTGCATAGCTTTTCCGCTTTTTGAATAAAAAGATATACCGCGTGCGCCGCAAAGATCGCGAAAACTGCGGCGGAAATTATGGGGAATACGCGTTTTTTCATAAATTTCTCCTTAGTTTTGTGATCTGTGTTCGCTCTCTCAAAATCAGCCTTCCCCTGTGGGGGAAGGTGGCTCGCTTGCGAGTCGGATGAGGTGCCTAATAGGATACTGTTTTTCGCCTTGGCGAAAATCTTCCAAAACACAGCCAACTAAATATTTCGTTCTGAATTCAGATTGCAAAAGAATACAATGCGAAGAATATTTGCCTAATACAATTTCAGATAATTTTTTAGCAAATCGGGAAGATTTTCTCGCTTCGCTCGAAAAACAATATCTTATTAGGCGCCTCATTCGTCAGCCTACGGCTGCCACCTTCCCCCACCGGGGAAGGCTGATTTTTGAGAGTGCGAACATATCCTTCTATATAATGTTTTCTACTGTTATGATATCGAAAGTGTCGATTATTAATTGAACAAGATACTACAGTCTCGTAATGCTATAAGATAAAAATACTGAATTAAGTTCTCGTTATTATCTAAAGTATCTTTTTGTAAGGCAACGCAACAAGGACGCCGCAGAATACAAGTCCGATCCAAACGAGAATGAGATTGCCCCATCCGATCGCCTCGATCGCGCCCGAGAAGGTTATATTGGCAAGCGCGGCTGCGGTGTAGCTGAGAAAATCGAGGAATCCCGTTGCCGAGGAAACAAGTCCCGTGTCGCGCAGACTGGGGCAATAGCGGCTCCAGAGCATCGTTGCCGCCGCGTTTGAGGACATGATGGCGAGAACAATAAAAATTATATTGAGAACGGGAATATTGACGAGATAGGTAAGCGCAAAGAAGATGACAGAGGATGTGAAAACGATGAGAATCGTTTTATCCATATCGTGACCGAGGCGCTCATAGAGGAAGATCGCGATAAAGGACGTCATCGAAATGGCAAGGGTTGCGCCCGTGAAGATGCTTGCAGCCTCGGTTGAGGAAAATCCGAGGTACTGCGCGATATAGGTGGGCAGCCAGAAGACGACCGAGGTGCGGACGACGCCCGTCAAGATCGAGATGAGCGAGAATTTGACGATCTGACGCTCGAAAAGGACCTTCAGATTGCCCGCGCCCTTCTCTTTCGGCTTGTACTGACCGTATTTTACGAGTCCTTTTTTCTCAAAAACGGTAAAGAACGCGAAAACGCTTGCCGCCATCAGGACGAGGACGCCCGTGCTGACGAAAAATACGCTCTGCCAGGTGAGAAATACCGCCAGAAGTCCTGCCGCGGGAGAGCCGAGCAACGAGGAAAAGGTATATCCGAGCGAGCAACGAGTGGTGTAGATCGGCTCGGTGTTTTCGGAAACGACCTTTGTCATAGGTCCGTAGATCATGGAAAGGAAGAATCCGGTAAGGCCATAAACGATCATCGCCGCGTTCGGCTTTTCGATGATGACGGGCAGGAGCAGATTCGTCACGCCCGCGAAGAAAAGCCCGAAGGTGAGCATATACTTCGCACGGATCTTATCGCCGATCGCGCCGTTGATGAGCTGACCGAAGGCGTAAAAAAGGAGATAGAGCGCCGAAACGCTGCCGATATACTCCTCCGAAAAGCCGCTCGAGACCATCTGCGGCGTGACGGCCGAGAGGATATTTCTTGCTATGTAAACTGCGAAATACGCCACCGAGCAAAGCGAACCGAGATAGATCGCGTTTTTCGCGTTTTGTGAGATCTTCATTTTGCTGCCTCTTGAATTGATATAGGTTAATTATAGCACATTTTTTGGGATTTTTCAATGAAAAAGCGTTATTCGCAACAAAATAATTCTTTTCTATTGTATTTTCCTTGAGCTTATGCTATAATATATCTGCGCGAAGACATTATATCTTTATCATCTCCGACTGCGTAAAACATATATCGGGAGAAATGTATATGAAAATTGCTTTTGGCTGCGACCCCAATGCCGCGGCACTCAAACAAGAACTTATTGAATTCGTAAGCACCCTCGGGCATGAAGTCTTTGACTTTGGAAGCGACGATACTATCTATGCCAATGTAGCCTTTGAGGTTGCCGAGGCAGTCGCCGCTAAGAAATACGACCGCGGCATACTTATCTGCGGCACGGGAATCGGCGTTTCGATCGCCGCAAACAAGGTGAAGGGAGCCTACGCCGCTTGCGTTCACGACGTTTATCAGGCACAGCGCGCCGAGCTTTCAAACCACGCAAACATCATCACCCTCGGCTCGCAGGTTGTCGGAAACGAGCTTGCGAAATGCATTGTCAAGGAATACCTTTCGGTCACCTACGACGAAAACAGCCGCTCCGCGCCCAAGCTTGCACGCATTTATGAATACGAAGGAAAATAATAAAGTTTCACTCACCCGAGCATTCGGGTGAGTGAATTTTTTATTCAAGAACCTTTTTAGCGATCTCAAAAAACCTGCCCCAAACACGGGGTGTTGCGGCAAGCACGGGCGAGGGTGCAGAAAAATCTATATCTTTGCCTTCCGCATTGGCTATGATACCGCCCGCCTCCTTGACAAGAAGCGTGCCTGCGGCGCAATCCCAGGGCGAAAGCAGGAGCTCAAAAAACATATCGTTTCTGCCCGCGGCAAGATGCGCAATATCAAGAGCCGCCGCGCCGGGACGGCGCACGTCGCTGCACTCGCTGTAGATAGCATAAGCCAGTCGGAAGCTCTGCTCTCCCATTTCCTTTTTCGTATGCGGGCAGGTACCGAAAGCCAGGATCGAATGCGGCATATCGCGGTCGGATACCCTCATCGGCTCTCCGTTCAGGAACGCGCCGCCTCCCTTGGTTGCCGAGAACATCTCGTCTGCGTAGGGATCGTAAACTGCGGCAAATTTTATATCCCCGTGCGAAAACATTGCAACCGAAATGCAGGAATATCTGTAATCGTGAACAAAATTGGTCGTTCCGTCGATCGGGTCGATGACGAAACAATAGTCGCGCATAAGATCCTCGGCGTTGTTTTCCTTTTCCTCTGCGAAGAAAAAGGCATCGGGGATGAGCTTGGTGATCTCGGTCATAAGGAAATTTTGAACTGCGACGTCGAAAACAGTAACCATATTCGCGCTGTCGCCGCCCTTTTCGCTGACTGTGCCCTCAATGTCGCGCGCGCCCGTCATAATTCTTCCCGCCTCGCGGATGAGGGGGAGGAGAAGATTTTCGAGATTTTTCATGGTGTATCCTTTATTTTACATATAATATTTCTATCAATTATTCATTCTTCATTTTTCATTATTCATTATTCATTTGCATCACATAACCATTCTAATGAATAATGAATGATGAATAATGAATAATTAAGAGCGAGTGCTAACAAATCGAATGAAGTGTTCTTAACTCTGCACTTCTTTACCGTTTAATTTTCGGCTGATATCGCACCTCGTTGACCGAATAGACGGTCAGGAATGCCTTTGGATCGGTCTTTTTGACAAACTCCATCAGCTTGCGGTATTCGTTTTTATCAACTATCGTGACGATCTCGGTGCGTTTGGTTCCGTCATAGGCGCCGAAGCTCTCATAGAGAGTCGCACCGCTGTGGAGCTCGTGGAGCAGATAATCGATGATCGTTTGTGTGTGCTCCTGCGAAATTATGCAAACGCGTCGCTTGATATTGAGTCCGAAGATGAATCTGTCAACGATCATACCGCTGCAATATGTACCGAGAACGCTGAGCACGACGGTTTTTGTGTCATAGCAGATCGCGGAAGAGAAAGCAACCACCAAGCCCGAGACCGAAATTGCGGTGCCGAGCTCCATTTTGAGGTGCTTATTCATGATCTTTGCGACGATGTCAAGTCCGCCGGATGAGGCATTGACGGAAAACAGAATTGCCATTGCAAGACCGACGACAAGGAGGTAACATATCATATCGAGCAGGGGATCCTCGGTCAGCGATTGAAAATTCGGGAAGATTATCTCGAAGACACCGAGCGAGGCGGGCACAAGAATTGTGGTATAGACCGTCTTTGCGCCGAATTCGGGTCCGACAAGAATAAATCCCATCGTCAGAAAGATAATATTCAGCGTAAGAGAGATAACCGAGATAGGCAGGGGAATAAAATTCGAGAGCACCATTGCAAGCGCCGATCCGCTTCCGACGGCAAGATGCGAGGGAAGCATAAAGAAGTAGATCGCCGCAGCAGCCATCACGGCTCCGAATGTGATGATAAAGTATTCCTTGATAGCTCTTTTGACCATGGTTTTGCACCTTTTCTTCCATATTACATATATTATATCACATTTTCAAAAAAAGTCCATACTTTTGAGAAAAAAACAGAGCGACCTAAAATTTCATTTGCACTATTCCTCAGTCGCGCAGGCTCCTTTCACCGCTCCTCGCGGTCCCCCTCCCTCTCGGCAATGCTGTCAACTTAAGAAAAATTATTGCCAATAAGTACGTTTGCCAATTATGCAGTACAGACTTCGCTCTCCTCATTCACCGCTCCCCGCGGTCCCCCTTCTCCGCTGGAGAAGGCTGAATGGTTGGGCGATTGACCGCTAATTATTCAGCGAAGATGATTCAGTAATTTAATTTTGCATATCAAAGTGGAATATTTTATTGAAAAAAGTTTGCTGAAAACTCCATTACGAGCACAAAATAATCTAAATAAAAATAAAAATATTCCAATCTGCTTAAACAAAATTATAGCAATAAACGATGTTCGCTGAATATCGAAGAAATCCGAACGCACCCTTAAGCCTTCTCCAGCGGAGAAGGGGGACCGCGGGGAGCGGTGAATGAGGAGGAGACTATTTCGCCTATTATTTTTCAGAAAGCTAAACCTCAATCAAAACTATTAAAGGGACCGAATCATCGGACAAATGATTCGGTCCCAAAAATTAATGTCTCTTTCTCACAACCTCAAATGCTTCCTCGGCGATGTCGACGGTTTCGGCGATGTCGGCGTCGGTGAGGGCGGCGTTGATGAAGTGGTTGTGGTGGTTGGTGAAGAATACGCCCCTCTTGACGCACTCCGCGATCCACTCCTGATGGAGCATCAGCGTGGGATCGTCGGCTATGCGGAGGTAGAAGAGCGAGGGCGCGCCCGTGACGCGGAGGTCAAATCCATTGCGCTCGGCTGCGGCGATGAGTCCCGATTTGAGCTTTTCGCCCTTTTCGATGAGGGTGCGCGGCATATCGAGCCGCTTCATCTTGTTTATGCAGGCAATTCCCGCGGCGAAGGGCACGGCGGAGAGCCAATAGCTGCCCGTGTAGGACATTCCCGAAACAGTGTTTTTGAGGAAATTCTTGCCGCAGAGCGCAGAGACGTTATATCCGTTTGCAAGTGCCTTGCAGAAGCAGATAAGGTCTGCCTCGAAGCCGAAATAGTGGTCGGAGCCCGCGATGTCGAGTCGGAAGCCCGCACGGACGTCGTCAACGACGAGTACGGTGCCGTTTTCGGTACACATTTTTCGCACTTCCTGCCAAAAGCCCTCGGCGGGCATAACGTTATCGGCGAAGTTGCCGTGCATATAGGGCTGCGAAATGACCGCCGCGATCTGACCCGCGTTTTCCTTGAATACTTTACGCAAGCCGTCAAGATCGTTCCAATCGACGTAGATATTATGCATTACGTCCTCGGGGAGGACGCCCGAATAGTCGATCTTCTGCGTCCAGGGCGACACGCCGTGGTAATAGCCCTTGAAAAAGACGATCTTTTTGCGGTGCGTATACGCTCTCGCGGTCATAACGGCGAGGGTGGTGACGTCGTTTCCGTTCTTCGCGAAGAACGCCCAATCGGCGCTTGCGACGGTATCGACAAGAAGCTCGGCGAACTCGATCATTTTGGTCGAGGGCAGAGTTGTGCAGTCGCCGAGAGCTCTCTGCGCTGCCGCCGCGGCATCAACGTCGGGGTCGTTGTAGCCGAGGACGTTCGGGCCGTAGGCGCACATATAGTCGATAAACTTGTTACCGTCAAGGTCCCAGACGTAGGTTCCCTGTGCCTTCGAGGAGAAGAAGGGGAATGCCTCGACGGGGGTATAGCATCCCTCGGCGGGGCCGAGATGGCCGTAAATGCCCGAGGGGATGACCTTCATTGCGCGGGCGAACGCCTCGCGGCTTTTATCGTAATTATTAATCTTTCTCATATTTCACCTCACGCCAGATAAAGTGCAACGCGGTCGAGAATTCTGTTGACGTTATCGACCTGCGAGATCATACCGCCGATGCGGACCTTGCCCTCGCCGACCGCGGCAACGGCGTTGACCCTGCCGTCGAAGAGATCGCGCGCAAGCTTGATGTCTTCAAATCGCATAAACGAAGAAAAGTTCTTGGGTGCTTCCTTCAGCACGCGCAGTACGTGATCCTTCGCCTCGATGCCGAGGATGTGCTCGTCGCCGATGGCAAGCTTGATGGTGCCGTCAACGATATAGGATGCGCTCGCCTGACCGATCATATCAACGTTTCCGATCTGAGCGATGGCGTTTGCGATCAAGTGGAACATCAAAAGCGTGCTTTTTTCGAAGAAAACGGGGTCCTCGAGCGCCTTTTCGTCGGCGCGGAGGTAGGAGGACAGAATATCGGTCAGGGGCATAAACTTTTTAAGCAGAAAGCCGAGCCTTGTAAAACCCTTTGAGGGAATGGGTGTGACCGTGCCGTCGATCATTCCGTTGAATTTTTCGGGGGAGGAAAAGGGCAGAATAATGTTGCAGGAATCGCATTCCTCGGCGAACCACGCTCTGCCGTCCGCAAAGCAAAGTGCGCCCGAGGGACCGCCCTTGACGCGGAATCCGAGGGATACTTTTTCATTTTTTATAAGCTCCCTTGCGCGCTCATCGAGCTCGCAAAGGCGGGGGATGCTGCCGAGTACGGCATGGAGATTGATATACGCGAGTGTTTTTGCATCTGTCATTTTATCACCGCCTGTTTTTTGTTGTGTACAATTATATCACATTATTCGCACTTTTTCAACAATAAATGAAAAAACTTTATATCAATTATTATTGAATTGCGGAAATAATATTGAAAAAACACCGTTGGCGTGGTATAATAAGGGAAATCGGAGGTGAAAATATGTCTTTCCTTTATTTACTCGAAGAGATCAGGAACCCCGTGCTTGACTTCCTATTTTCGACCGTCACGCTTTTTGGCGAGGAAACGGTGTTCATGGCGGTGGGAATGATCGTTTTTTGGTGTGTCAGCAAGCAAAAAGGCTATTACCTGCTCTCGGTCGGCTTTGTCGGCACCGTTATCAATCAGTTTCTCAAGATCACTTTCCGCGTTCCGCGCCCTTGGGTGAAAGATCCGAATTTCACGATCGTTGAATCCGCGCGCGAGGCGGCAAGCGGCTATTCCTTCCCCAGCGGTCACACGCAGACCTCGGTCGGGCTCTTCGGCGGTGCGGCGCTGAAATTCAAAAACCGCGCGATAAAGATCGCGTCGATCGCACTTTGCGTGCTTGTGCCCCTTTCGAGAATGTATCTCGGAGTTCACACACCCGCCGATGTTGGAGTTTCTATCGTAATCGCGCTCATTCTCATCTTCGCGCTCGCGCCCCTCTTTGAAAAGGCGGAAAAGTCGCCGAAGGTGATGTACGCGCTTCTCTTCTCGCTGACGGGAATCATGCTCGCATATCTGCTCTTTATCAGCTTTTGGAGCTTCCCCGAGGAGGTCTTCCACGTTGACAACGTGCATAACTACACCTCGGCGGTCAAGAACGCCTACACGCTGACCGGCTGTATGCTCGGTTTCCTCGTTGTTTACACCGTGGATCTTAAATGGCTTAAATTCGACACCAAAGCCGTTTGGTGGGCGCAGCTCATCAAGATCGCGGGCGGACTTGTGCTCGTTTTGGCAGTAAAAGAGCTTCTCCGCGCGCCGTTTGAGGCTTTTCTACCCGCCAACACTTGGGCAAGAATGCTCCGCTACTTCTTGATGGTCGTCACAGCGGGAGTCATCTGGCCCGCGACATTCAAATATTTATCAAAACTCGGAGGTAAAAAGGAATGAATTTCAGCGTAAATCATCCCATTCTTTTCGTCATCGTCGGCGCGATCATTGCCATCGTTCTGGCGCAATCCGCATTCTTCCTTGCCCGCGCAGTCAAGCGTGCAAAGGAGCTCGGACTTGGCGAGCACATCAAAAAGACGGTGATCTCAGCCGCGATCTTCACGATCGCGCCCGCAGTTGCGGTGCTGATAGGCGTCGTTGCACTCTCAAAGAGCCTTGGAATCCCGCTTCCGTGGCTCCGCCTTTCGGTCATCGGCTCGATCACTTACGAAACCGTTGCCGCGGGCAATGCGCTTGAAGCGGCAAATATGAGCGCGGGCACAACCGTCACCGATCCCTCGATCTACATAACCATCGCGTGGGTAATGACGATCGGCATCGCGGCGGGACTCATTCTTGTTCCCTTCGTCACCAAAAAGCTTCAAAGCGGACTTGCAAAGGTCGGTATGAAGGACAAAAAATGGGGCGAGATCTTCAACAACGCCATGTTCCTTGGTATGATCTCCGCCTTTCTCGGCTACGTTTTCTGCGACGTCGGACTTGTAGTCAAGGGCGACACCTCGGGTCTGATACCCGTTTGCGTAATGGCAACCTCGGCGGTCGTTATGGCAATTTGCGGTACTATTGCGACAAAATGCAAGATCCGTTGGCTGACCGATTATGCTCTCCCGATGAGCCTTATTGTCGGAATGGCATCGGCAATTCCCTTCACAATGCTTTTAGGAGGTTAAAATTATGAAGAATACTAACCTTTCATATATGGAAAGCGTTCACAAAAGCGGACGCATCTGGGGCATCGCGGTTGCCTGCGTGCTCTTTGCCTTCCCCGTGGCTCTTTCGCTGATCTTCGGCACACTTCCCGATTTCGGTGTGCTGCTCAAGGGCGTTTTTGCGACTGCACCGATGTATTGGGCTGTCGGAATCGTTGAGATCTTCACCTACGTCCCCATGCTCGGCGCGGGAGGCACTTACCTCTCCTTCATCACGGGCAATATCTCGAATCTCAAGCTGCCCTGCGCAATCGACGCAATGGAGCGCGCAGGCGTCAAGGCATCCGACGAGGAGGGCGAGGTCATTTCCACCATCGCCATCGCAGTCTCGAGCATCGTGACCACGCTCATCATCGTCATCGGCGTCATTTGCATCGTTCCGCTGACGCCTATCCTTGAATCCCCCGTTCTTGTTCCCGCGTTCGATATGATCCTTCCCGCGCTCTTCGGCGGTCTTGCGGTGGTTTTCATCTCGAAGAACCTCAAGCTCTCGATCGCGCCCATCATCCTGATGCTCGCGCTCTTCATCTTCGTTCCCGCGCTCAACGCCTCGACCGTCGGCATTATGGTTCCCGTCGGAGTCGTCTTCACCGTCATAGTTGCGCGCATCCTTTACAAGAAAGGGGTACTCTGATATGTGGGCACTTGCACTCATTCCCGCGGCGATAGTCGTCTTTTTGGCAGTACTGATCGTCCGCGCATCGGCTTTCAAGCCCAAAAAGCAACCCGAGCTTGACACTTACGAGGTCAAGGTCGACAAGGAAAAGGCTGCCGCCGAGCTTGCCGAGCTCGTTCGCTGCAAGACGGTATCCTACCGTGATCCCGCGCTCGAGGACGACGCGGAATTTGAAAAGCTGATCTCGCTTCTCCCCTCGCTCTACCCGAACGTGAACCAGGTCTGCGAGTTCACGCGACTCGAAAACCGCGGTCTTCTCTTCCGCTGGGCGGGCAAAAAGAGCGATTCTCCCGCCGTTATGATGGCGCATTACGACGTCGTTCCCGTGAACGAGGATCTTTGGGACACCCCCGCATTCGAAGGTATCATCAAGGACGGCTTCGTCATCGGACGCGGCACGCTTGACACAAAGGTCACCTTCTCAGGCATACTTTTTGCCGCAAATCAGCTCATCGGCGAGGGATTTGTTCCCGAAAATGACATTTATTTCGCATTTTCGGGCGGCGAAGAGGTCAACGGACTCGGCGCTGTGCGTATTGTTGACTATTTTGAGGAAAAAGGCATCGAGCCCGCGCTTGTTATCGACGAGGGCGGTGCGGTCGTTGAAAACGTATTCCCCGGCGTCAAGGTTCCTTGCGGTTTGATAGGCATCGCAGAAAAAGGTATGATGGACGTCAAATATACCGTAAAATCGCAGGGCGGTCACGCCTCTGCTCCCAAGCCCGGCGCGCCGATCGACAGACTTGCCTCGGCTTGCCGCAATATGGTCGAGCACCCCTTCAAGCTCAAGCTCACCGCGCCCGCGGCAGAGATGTTCGACACTCTCGGCAGATATTCCTCCTTCGTTTACCGCATCATCTTCTCGAATCTGAAGATCTTCCTGCCCGTGCTTGATATGATCTGCAAGAAGGACGGCGGCGAGATGAATGCGCTGATGCGTACAACTGTCGCCTTCACTCAGGCGCAGGGCTCCTCGGCGACCAACGTCATCCCGCCCGAGGCTTCGCTTGTTTCGAACATCCGCCTCAACCCCGCGGATGATATGGAATCGGCGCTTGAATATATCAAAAAGACCGTCGGCGACGAGAACGTTGAGGTCACCTGTATGCACGGAATGAACCCCTCGCGCATCTCGCGCACCGACTGTGAGGGATTCGAGAAAGTCGCCTCCGCAGTTGCCTCGACCTGGAAGGGCTGCATCGTCGCGCCCTACCTGATGGTTCAGTGCTCCGACTCGCGCCATTGGGGACGCATCTCCGACCGCGTCTACCGCTTCTCCGCAATGGACCTGACCAAAGAAGAACGCGCCTCGATCCACGGAAATAACGAAAAGATCCGCATCGACGCCCTCGGAAGAACGGTGGAGTTTTATATCAGGCTGATGAAAAAGTGCTGATGACAGATTAGTGAACAGTGGTTAGTGGACAGTGGACAGAAAGATGCGAATGATAATTTAATTTTTATCATCGTTCCATTATTCAGGAAATAGTTTAATAAAAAGAATAATCTCGGATATTAAGAAGCGCAAACATCTTAATATCCGAGATCCTTTGTTTTTTTGATTTAATTATTAAATCATTGGTTAGTACAATGGAATGCAAATAGCAAAATTAAATTATCATTCGCATCTTTCTGTCCACTGTCCACTAACCACTGTCCACTAACCACTGTCCACTTTAATTATTATCAAGCAACCCAAATCCCGCGACTGCGCTGACGGGGAGGGACATTACCACCGCGCCTGCATCGGTCTGGGTGCCGGCTTTGTTGATTATCGACTTCATAATAGCCGCCTTTTCGGTTGCTTTTGCAACTATCATGATAACTTCCTTTTCGCTCGCTATCGATACGCCGAAGAATTTAGCGGCGTCGGTCGAGCCTGTGCCCTTACCGTGAAGGACTGTGCCTCCGCGTGCGCCCGCTTCTCTTGCGGCGTCCATAACGGTGTCGGTATAGCCCTCATTGGCTATCGCCAGAACGATCTCGTAATTATAATTTATCTCGGGTGCGCCCTCGGTGGGTCTGCCTGCGTTAAGATTTGCCAAGGTCTTACCTCCTCCTACACTTTTGATGGGTGTTGCCGCAATTATTCCCTGACCGGGGGCGTCGATGTAAAGATTCTTGCGAGCTTCCTCGATCAGTCTTGCCGTGCGGTCGCGGTCGGCAAATGTCAGAATGATATGGTATTCGTGCGTGCTCAGTCCCAACAGGTCGAGCACGTTTTTCGTCGCAGTGCCTCTGCCGAGCAATTCTATCGACAAAGGGAACTCGAGCGATTGCATAATGGCATTCATTCGGGGCGCCATGGACGGATTAACTACCGAAATTACAAAATTCATTACTCTCACCCCCAAAGCTCAATGATCTCGTCATCGAGAGCAGTTTCAACGGCGGCATCGGCGCGCTTCTTGCGTCCGTAGATAAAGCCGACGATCTGGATCGAGATAAGCGGCATCATCGCAACCGTTGCAACGATACCGAAAGCATCGGTCAGAACATTGCCGCCCGCAGCGGTGCAAACTCCGATCAGAAATTGGAGCATAAAGGTCGCTGTCATGGGTCCCGAGGCAACTCCGCCCGAGTCGAACGCTATCGCGGTGTAGATATCGGGTACGAAGAAGGTCAAGATCAGCGCGATCGCATAACCGGGAACGACGAACCACATGATCGAAATGCCAGTGATAACTCTGAGCATTGCAATGCCCATTGCGATCGCTATTGCGATCGAAAGGCTGTACTTGATCGCCTTGCCGGGGATCGCGCCTGAGGAAACGCTTTCGATCTGCTTTTCGAGAACGTAGACGGCGGGCTCGGCAGAGATGATGAACCAGCCGAGGCACATTGCAAGCGGGATCAGGAGATATTTAGTCGGACCGCCGTAAAGCGCTACGCCGAGAACTGCGCCAAGCGAGGAAAATCCGACGTTTACGCCCGTCAGAAACAGAACGAGTCCGACGTATGTAAAGAGAACACCCCAGCAGATCTTGAAGAAGGGGCGTGCCTGCATTCTCCAGACGAAGAACTGGAAAATGAGGAAGATGGCAACGATGGGCAGAAGCGCCATCGAAGTTTCAAGCAGATGGTGCGGGATGGCCTTGATATAAGCCATACCGATCTCGGTCGTGCTGCCCCAATCGACGGTGGTGACGCTTGTCACGCCGTCCGCATTCGGGAAAAGGAATCCGAGAATGAGAACGAAAAGGATCGGGCCGATCGAGCAAAGTGCGACAAGACCGAAGCTGTCGCTTCCCGCATCACGGTCGGAACGCATATTTGCAACACCGACGCCGAGCGCGAGGATGAAGGGCACCGTCATTGGTCCCGTAGTCACTCCGCCCGCGTCAAAGGCAATGCAAAGATAATTCGGGTCGGAAAAAACCGCCAGCAGGAAAACAAGCCCATAAAAGACAAGCAAAAGCCAACGCAGTTTGATTCCGAGGAAGATTCGGAGCATACATATCGTCAAAAAGAAGCCAACGCCGATTCCAACGGTTACGATCAGTACCATATTGTCGATGTGCGGAACCGTCTGCGCCAGGACCTGAAGGTCGGGCTCCGAGATGGTAACGGCTACGCCAAGCACAAAGCTGACGATAAGGATCAACCAGAGCTTCTTTGACTTTGTAAGTGACGCGCCGATACGGTTACCGATGACCGTCATCGAGGTCTCCGCGCCCTGAGTGAACAGTCCCATACCCACGATTATCATCAGCGTACCGATAAGGAACGCGACAAGGAGGCTTGGTTCGATCGGTGTTAAAAACAGGCACAAGATTGCCACGATGACTACTATCGGCAACACCGAAATCGCCGATTCTTTGATCTTTTCGCCAAAAACGGCGAATTTGCTTTGCGGTTTGATCTCTGCATCCTCCCATAAACGCAGGGCTTTCCGCCCGGGAATTGAATTTTTCCTTCCTATTAATTATATCATATATACCACCATCTGTCAACCGCGAAGTTTGGCGAAAGAGTGACCTCGGCATAAATTTATTAATAATTTTGAAAAGGAGTCGGCTCATTTTAACTCGATAGATTTTTGGCTAATAAACTTGCATAGACGTCTCTTTCAAGGCAAAGCTGTCAAATTAAAACAATTTAGCACCAACAAGTACGCTTGTCATTTATGCAGTACAGACTTCGATCTCCTCATTCACCGCTCCCCGCGGTCCCCCTTCTCCGCTGGAGAAGGCTAAGGGTATCTGCAAACTCCTTCGATATTCAGCGAACATCGTTCAAGCTTAATCGCTTCAAAGCAGATCGGAATATTTTTATTAAAATAATTACGCACTCTCAGTGGAGTTTGCACAAATTATTTCGATAAAAATCTTCCAATTTACCTAAACAGAATTATATATTTGAACGATATTCGCTGAACAAATTAAATTAGCGTGCCAATCCCCAAGCGTTCCCCAGCGGGGAAAGGGGACCGCGGGGAGCGGTGAATGAGGAGAGCACCGTCTGTACTGCACGAACGACAAGCGTTGCTTTGCGGACACAAACGAGAACAGAACTCGAGCAATAGTTGAGAAACAATAGATACGCTCTATTGAAAAATCTCTTCAAAGATGATATAATATTATTACAATAGAAGGAGGTAGACGCAATGAATATCGGTATTAACATAAAACAATTAAGACAGCAGAAAAATCTAACACAAGATCAAATTGCAGAAAAATTAGGGGTTTCTTATCAAGCGGTTTCGAAGTGGGAAAACAATGCCAATACGCCCGATATCGCTCTGCTGCCCCGAATCGCTAATTTATTTGGCGTAACAATTGATGCTCTGTTTTCGGATAGTATAGCGGATCTTTCGGATCTTCACCCCTTTATGAAAGATGATGACGTCATAAGGGTGGTACAGATGAGAGGCTCAAAAATTATAAAGGTCTCCTCCGTTTTTTCACCCGACGAACCGCCAATTGAAATAGCTTTTCCTCACGATTGCAACGACAGAACACAGTATTTCAAGGTAGAGGTTTACGGGCACATAATATCCGACAGTTCAATTAACGGAGATGTGGTGTGTCATCAAAGTATAAAATGCAGTGCAATTAATGGGGATGTTAAAAGTGAAGGAAATATCTATGTAAACGAGTTGAATGCCCAAAAAGTCATTTGTAACAATATTAGCGATTGCTATAAGCTTCAAGCTAAAACAATAGAATGTGCGGGAAATATAGCATCCGTTAATTTGACTTGCGATCAAACCATCAACAAAAAATAAAAGCACCGCCGAAAGTAACATTTAATTACTTTCGGCGGCATTGTATTTTGCAAATTAACCTACTTTTGCGCAGATGCAGGGGAATAATATTTAGTTTTCTATACTCTTCATCGCCTTTTTGAATTGGAAGACGAAGAGTATGACGGTAAACGTGACGGCGATGACGTCCGCGATCGGCTCGGCTGTGTAGACGCCGAGAGTCTTATCGGTCATAAACTGCGGAACGATGTAGATGAGGGGCAAGAGAAGCACGAATTTTCGCACAACGGCTACAGTCACGGATGAGAGAGCCTTGCCGAGGGACACGAATGTCATCTGGCAGGCGATCTGCGCGCCGAAAATGATGAGTCCGCCGAAGTAGATTCGGATAACGCCCGCAGTGAAGTCGATGAGCGCGGTATCGGGCGTGAATATCGTGGGAAGCAGGCGCGGGAAGAGCATTATCACGCTCCAAAGAAGGACGGAATAGGTAAGACAAGAGATCAGAAGCAGGCGGTATGTTTTTTTGACTCGTGCGGCATTCTTTGCACCGTAATTATAGCTGAGGATCGGCTGTGCGCCCTGCGCGACACCGTTCATCGGGAGCATGGCAAACTGCATCACGCTTGAAAGAATGGTCATCGCGCCGACGGCAACATCTCCGCCGTAGTCAAGAAGCGAGGAATTGAAGCAGACCGAGATCACGCTCTCGCTCGCCTGCATCATAAAGCTTGCAAGTCCAAGACCGAGGCAGGGGAGAATGACCTTCGCCGAGAGCTTCATATTTTCCGCCTTCAAGCGGAGCAGAGCCTTTTTCGAGAAGAGAAAACCGAGCACCCAAGCGGTCGAAAATGACTGCGAAATGACGGTGGCAAGCGCCGCGCCTTTGACTCCCATACCGAAGCCGTAAATCAAGAGCGGGTCGAGCGCGATATTCGTCGCCGCGCCGATAACGACCGAGAGCATTGCGATCTTCGAGTAGCCCTGCGCGGTCACAAAGGCGTTCATTCCGAGCGTCAACTGCACGAAAACCGTGCCGAGCGCGTAGATATTCATATAATCGCAGGCGTATTCGATGGTATTTTCACTCGCGCCGAAGGCAAGCAGAAGTGGGCGGTTGAAGATCAGCAAAACTGCGGTCAGTATCACCGAAATAACGATCTGCAGCGAAAAGCAGTTACCAAGTATCTTCTCTGCCCCTGCCGTATTTTTCTCACCCATCGCGATCGATGCGCGCGGCGCGCCGCCCGAGCTGACAAGCGCGGCAACGGCGGAAACTATCATAATTATCGGCAAACAAACGCCGACACCCGTCAGCGCAAGATCTCCCACCTCGGGAATATGACCGATAAAAATGCGGTCAACGATGTTATAAAGCATATTGATAAGCTGCGCCGTGACAGTCGGCAGAGCCAATTTGAACAAGAGCCCGCCAACGGGAGCTGTGCCGAGAAATTCTTTGTTGTTCATTTGAAATCACCTTATGTTTGATAAATAGTATTTTACCACATTCCGCATTTTTTGTCAACATCAAAATGTTCAATAATTGTTGAACTAAAAAGTGAATAAAGCGGTAGACAACGGGGGAAATTTATGATATAATATAAGGTACATCACACAGAGGAGGACGATATGGCAAGAAAAGTCAAGAATTTCCGCGATCTTGGCGGCATTCCCGCGGCGGACGGCAAGAGCGTTTGCTACGGCAAGCTTTACCGCAGCGGGCATTTGGGCAAGATCAAGCTTGAAGTTGCCGAAAAACTGCGCGACCGCAAGGGTCTTCGCACGGTCGTCGACCTCCGCGCGCCCGCAGAGCTTTCGCATAAGCGCGACATCGTGCCCGAGGGCGTTGATTATCTTCACATCCCGCCCCTGACCGACGAGCAAAATCCCGCTGTCACGCGGCATACGGGTCCTTCGATACTCAAAAAAATAATGAAGGTCGACGGCGGCGCGCGTACCTATCTTTCCGATACCTACCGCACTATGATCTCCTCCGAGTATTCACTTGAAGCTTTGCGTGAATTTTTTGACGTTCTTCTCGAAGATGACGGTGCGGTGCTTTGGCATTGCACGCAGGGAAAGGACCGCACAGGTGTCGCCGCGGCGGCTATCCTTCTCGCCCTCGGTGTTGACCGCGACGAGATCATGCGCGACTATATGAGGACGAACCGCTCCTGCCGATTCAAGAATTTCTGGATATTCATCGGCGTCACGCTTGTGACCCTCAGCGTCCGCAAGGCGCACAACCTCAACCTGCTTCTCTCCTCGCGCCGCGGATTCCTTTCCGCCGCATTCGACGAGATCGACCGCGTCTGGAACGGCACCGAAGGCTTCCTCCACAACGCCCTCCGCCTCTCCGACGAGGACATAAGGGAGCTGCGCGAGATTTATCTTGTATAATCACATAAATTGGGCTGATTCATTAAGCAAACAATGAATCAGCCCTTTATATATGCGAAAACCAATTTATTTTCCTAAATAAAGTTGAGCGAAAAAACATTCTAAATGTTTTGGAAGATTTTCTCGCTTACGCTCGAAAAACAATATCTTATTAAAACGCCTCATTCGGCGCTCCCCGCGCCACCTTCCCCCACCGGGGAAGGCTGAAGAATTGGTCGAGAACTTTTAGCTTTTCAGCGAATATCATTTATTTCGATAATTCTGTTTGAGCAGATAGGAATATTT
>JAZSOQ010000058.1:0-3851 GCA_045537015.1 Eubacteriales bacterium | reverse complement strand
TCTGGTAGAACAGCATGACCGCGACCGCCTCGTTGTAGTCGCCGCTTTTGGTGTATACGGCAAGCGCAAAGGCGCCGACGGTGGCTATCGCCATAAGGAAATTTTCGTCAAGAAATTGACGGTTCCAAAGCCCGCAGAGGGCATTCCAAAGGATGTCGTAGCCGATGAGAAGGTAGAGCGCGGTGAACAAAACAAGGCGCAAAATGCCCTGGGTCGGCAAAATATTGAGCAAAAGCGTGCTCGCGGCGGCGGTGATTATCCGCGCGAGCATTATCTTGTGCCGTTTTTTCATCACATTTCGATCGCGAAATGGCGCTCGACTTTGCGGCAGGTCTTGAGGATCTCTTTAAGTACCTTCGCCTCGTCCGCGCCGTCGGCGAAAACAACGGTCATTTTCTGTGTCATAAAGTTGATCGAAAGGTCAGCAACACCCGCCACCTTCTTTGCTGCGTCCTCCGCCTTCGCGGCACAATGCGCGCAGTCAACTTCGATTTTGTAGATTTTCTTCATTATGTATAAGTTCCCTTCGCAAATTTTACAATTAAATACTTGTTTAATCGTTACGATTGTATTATACTGTTTATAGCAGAAAAAATCAACCGTTTTCGCGGCTTTGCGACCAAAAAAGCTAAATTTATTACCAAAAAGGAGAAGGAAATGGCATATCTCCACACACATATCGACAACGAAAATTTCGAATCCGCCGCTGAGTTTTTCAAGATGCTCGCCGACGGGACGCGGATAAAGATATTCTGGCTTCTCTGCCACAGCGAGGAATGCGGCGTCGGGCTTTCCGAAAGGTTCGGAATTTCGGGCCCCGCGGTGGCGCATCACCTGCGCGTCCTTCGCGAATGCGGGCTGATCGACTCGCGCCGCGAGGGCAAGGAGGTCTACTACCGCATCGCCGACAGCGAGGTCGGTCTTGCGATGCACACCGCCGTTGAGAGCATAATGGAGGTCGCCTGCCCCGAAAGCGCGGGCGGCGCAACGAGCACGGAGACCGTCCGCAAGGTGCACGATTATCTGCTTGAGCACATTTCCGAGCGCGTGACCATCGAGGAGCTGTCAAGGCAATTCCACATCAACCCGACCACGCTTAAAAAGGCTTTCAAGGACGAATATGGCTCCTCGATAGCGGCGCACACCAAGGAGCACCGCATGGAGCGCGCCGAAATGCTCTTGCGCGAGGGAAATGCAAGCGTCAGCGACGTTGCCCGCGCCGTCGGTTTCGACAGCGCAAGCCGTTTCACCGCTGCTTTCAGGGAAAAATACGGCATCTCGCCAAGCGATTACAGGAGGAAGAAATAAAAAATCTGTTTGAACGCGGCGATAATGTATTTGTAACCTATATTTCTTGATACTATCCGTTCGGGACTACGAGCTCATCCACCACCGCGCTGATGGATGAGCTCGTAGTTTGTTTTGATAAAATGACAAATTCACTTTTTCTGATCGTTGACAACACCTTGTAACAATGCTATTATATAAAAGGAAGCAAAAAATATTTTCCTTTTTTCGCAAAAAAGCGTGACTGTGCGGTGCGGAAGGGTACTTATTAAATGACGGGACAAGAAATGACCGAAAGGAGGCAGACAATGAAGGACGGAAAGATACCCGTTGAGTTCATTAACTGTCCGACGGTGTCGCAAAGCCTTAAAATCAATATATTCCCTCAAAGCAGGATCCCCCACCTCGGGCGATCCTGCTTTTTCGGTATACGGTTACCCTATACATGAGCACAAATGACAGAATGCGGTCTGCATCATCCTGCTGTCTTAATGCTGACGGATTGAATTATAAAGCCATACTTAATGTATACACACAAATTTAATTACAATCCGTAGAGAGTGTTTATTAATTAAGCATCAAATATATTTCGTACCAAGAAAATGATATAATAATTATCGTTAAAAAACTCAAAAAACGTTTGACTTTTGCTTCAAAATGTTATATAATTATTCTGTATAAATATATACTCTTAAAAGGACCAAAAATTATGAAAAAATATACCGTTGGAATAGATTTCGGCACGCTCTCGGGTAGGGCTGTGCTGGTGGATGTTAAGAGCGGCAAGGAGATCGCGAGCGTAGTTATGGACTACCCGCACGCCGTCATTGACAGCATTCTTCCCGCGAGCGGCGAGATTTTGCCCATAAACTGGGCGCTCGAGGATCCGCGCGACTATCTCGCGGTGCTTGAATACCTCTTCCCCGCGCTTTGCCGCGAGGCGGGTATCGAAAAGGAGCAGATCATCGGCGTTGGCATCGACTTTACCTGCTGCACGATTCTTCCGATCAAAAAGGACGGCACGCCCCTTGTTTCGCTGCCCGAATTTGAAAAGAACAAGCACGCTTACGTCAAGCTTTGGAAGCATCACGCGGCGCAGAATTGGGCGGACCGCATGAACGAGGTTGCCGCCGAGCGAGGCGAGACTTTCGTCAACTATTTCGGCGGAAAAATTTCGAGCGAATGGCTCTTCCCGAAGCTCCTCCAGACCGCAAAGGAAGCCCCCGAGGTCATCGAGGCGGCGGATTACTACATCGAGGCGGGCGATTGGCTCAATTTCCTGCTCACGGGTGAGCAGAAGCGCGGTTATCTTTACGCTTCCTACAAAGCAGAGTATCTGCCCGGTGTCGGATATCCCTCCGACGAATACCTTGCGGCGGTCGATCCCGAGCTTCCCGCGCTCGCGCACCGTCTGCTTGATGCCCCCATCGCGCAGATGGGAGAATGCGTCGGTCACGTCACGAAGGAAGCTGCTGCGCGATTCGGTCTTGCCGAGGGCACCGCGGTTGCCGCGTCGATTCCCGACGCTCACGTTGCCGCGCCCGCGGTCGGACTTACAAAGCCCGGCGACATTTACGGCATTTTCGGCACTTCGAACTGCTATTTCACCCTCTCCGACGTTTACCGCGACATAAACGGCATCTGCGGATACGTCCCCGACGGACTTATGCCCGGATATTTCGGCGTTGAAGCGGGACTTTGCGCCGTTGGCGATCATTTTGCGTGGGTCGTGGACAATCTTGCGACAGCAGATGACAAGGCAGAAGCCGAAAAGCTTGGTCTCCCCCTCATTCAGCTTCTCGTGCGCCGTGCCGCAGAGAAAAAGCCGGGTCAGACGGGACTCATCGCCCTTGACTGGTGGAACGGAAACCGCAACATTCTTGTTGACGGCAATCTGACGGGACTTCTGATCGGTATGACCCTCCGCACCAAGACCGAGGACATCCTCCGCGCCCTCATCGAGGCGACCGCGTTTGCGACCAAGGTCATCATCGACCGTATGGAAGAATGCGGAATGAAGATCACAAGCCTCATCGCCGCGGGCGGAATTGCGCGCAAAGATGCCTTCACAATGCAGGTCTACTCCGACATTCTCGGAATTCCGATAAACGTAATTTCCTCGAAACAGGCTCCCGCGCTCGGCTCGGCTATCTACGCCGCCGTCGCCGCAGGTGAATACAGCGACATTTTCGCCGCCTCCGACGCTATGAAG
Organism: Eubacteriales bacterium; assembly: GCA_045537015.1. GTDB lineage: Bacteria > Bacillota > Clostridia > Oscillospirales > CAG-272 > CAG-390. Next base: position 352 of record JAZSOQ010000058.1, on the reverse strand, counting down.
AGCCCGATCTACAGCAGCTATACGCCCAACAAGGACAACGAAGCGGTCTATAACGCACTTTATCGCGAATATCTCACTCTTCACGACTATTTCGGCAGAGGCGGAAACGACGTTATGAAGCGGCTGCTGAAGATCTCGCAGGGCGAGATTTGAGGTAAGAGGTAATAGTGAAGAGGTAAGAGGTAAGGTGAATTTTCGCCAAGGCGAAAATTTTCCGATTTAATTAATATACAAGTGCGAACATAGACGCACTTGGTGTCCCCTCATCACCCGCTACGTCAGAACCCCAAAAACGCGCAAGCGCGTTTCCGGGAACCCGACGGCGGGAGCTTCTCCCAGGAGAAGCCTGGGG
>JAZSOQ010000136.1:0-2982 GCA_045537015.1 Eubacteriales bacterium | reverse complement strand
TGCTGCTTCGTCAAGGTAGTATTGTAAACTTTTCTCAAGCGAAAACTTTACAATCTCCACCTTGACGAGGACTTACCTACGATTCCTACTGGCTTACCTATCCTCTGACACAAATGACTTACCGATGCGCTGATTTTTCATTGGCCCGCAACTTTCTGTCCACTGACCACTAACCACTGACCACTTTAATTCCCGCAAAGTTCCACCAATCTCCTGCACACTGTTCCCGCAAACTCTGCGGCATCCTTCTGGAGTGCTCCCGGCATATTGTTGAGGTACTGATCGGCTTGGAGAACTGCGTAACCGTCAAATCCGATCTTTGCAACGGCGGGCATGATGCTTTCCCATTTGATATTGCCTCCGCCGATCATGGGTGGGAGTCCCGCGTCGGTGTGGCCGCGGCTGTCGCTGATATGCATAAGAACGAGCTTATCGCCAATCTTCTCAACTGCGCGCGCCTGATCCATCGTTACGGGATGCGCGTGTCCGCAGTTCCAGCAAACACCTCCGCCGAGAGCTTCTGCAAGCAGAATAACCTCCTCCGCGCTCTCGCCGAAGCGGCGGCGCAGGCGGTATTCACTCGAATAATACACGTTTTCGACTGCAAGCTTGAACTTGCGATGAGAGCCCAGCTTATCAAAAAATTCACGAACGAGCGAATAGTGCTCGAGGTTGGTCTTCACGTTTACCTCTCTGTCGTATTCGCCGTTTATATGATCATCAACGGGATGTATAACGAGGACCTCCGCGCCGAGCAGATGAGCGATCTTCGCCGCGTTTGAAGCATCGAGTCGGGCTTTATTTATTTCCTCCTCGGATGCGTCGCGCTCGGGCATATAGAGTGTAGGATCGTGAGGAGCATGAACGGAAATTACCTTTATGCCCATTTCGTCAAGCTTTCTTCGAAGCTCGCCGCAGCGTTCACCCCAGTATTCTTCAGCAAAAAGCTTGGCACCAATACCTCGCGAAAGATCGATCTCGATCGCGGTCATTCCCGCAGTTTTTATGAGTTCAAGACTTTCTTCAAGTGTAAGAGCGCCCTCCCTGGAACGCTCGGCAAAATTCAATGACGAAGCAAATTTCATAACATTTCTCACCTTCGTAAGTATATGGAATAATTATAGCTTAAAATCCGGAAAAAATCAACCCTTTCCCCAAAAAAGCATTGACTTTTTATATAAAAAGTATTATAATGGAATTACCAAAATATTGAAAGGAAGAATCTCCATGAAAAAGCTTATCACACTTATTCTTGCTCTGGCGATGCTCGCGTCCCTCTTCGTGCTGCCGAGTGCGGCTCTTACCGAAGCAGAGGCTGCGGCACTCAAGTACACTCTTATCATGCAGTCTGGCAACGGAATGAACTACACAGCCGACGACGTTCTCTTCTACGGCAAATACCAGATGCGCGGAATGGCAATTTCCCAGGACGGAAAATATGCCTTTGGCGGTTACCTCAATCCCAACGGATCCTCGGCTATCGAAATGACCGAGATCGCAACCGGTAAGGTAGTTGCGGGCTTCCAGTTCATCCAGCCCGAAAACAGCAAATCATCCTATCCCAAGGGTCTTGCGACCGACGACAGAGGTTATCTCTACGCCGGACTTGCATACAACCCCAACAACACCCGCGCCGACCTTGCTACCTTCACATACTCTGACGGCAAGATCACTCAGGTTGGCTACGGTAACGTTATTATGACAGACGCCAACACCAAAACCGGTATAAACGGAATCACCGTCGAAAGCGTGAACGGTACTTATTATGCGTACGTAGTCGTAAACTACGATGTTGACTACCTCGTCCGTCTTAACGTAAACGATCCTGCAAATCCCGTTATCGATACCTCTTTCGGTAATAACGGTATGATCGACCTCAAGCAGGAGCCCTACAGCGTAAACGACGCTAACTACCTCGACGTTGACACCGACGGTACCATCTATCTCGCTTGCAACACCGCGACCGAAAAGAAGGTCATCGTTCTTTCTGCCGACGGCTCCATGATCATGAATCAGGTCATTCACGACACCGCATACGGCGTTGCACTCTGGAACAACTACCTCCTCATAACCACTCAGAATACCGGCAAGGTCGGTATCTATGACAAAACTCTTCTCACTCCCGTTGCAAATATCGAGGTCACTATGGACAACATCCAACTCCCCATCGACCGCGACGATATTCTTATCAACGGCGGAGTTAACTCTTTCTGTAACGTAGCCGTTGTCGGCGACGTTCTCTTCCTCGGCGACCAGGGCAGCGGTGCATCCGGACTTGACCAGATTTTTGCTGCAGGTCTTACCACCGAGGCTGCTGCAAAGGTAGCAACCTGGTCCAAGGCCATTCACGACCGCCTCGCTGCGGCTTATCCCGAAAAAACAGAAGCCCCCGAGACCACAAAGGCTCCCGAAACCGAGCCCGTTACCGAACCCGCAACAGAGCCCGCTACCGAACCTGCAACCGAAGCTCCCGAGACCGATGCTCCCATCGTCACCGACGAGCCGACATCTGTTCCCCCTGTCGACGGACCTGCCAAGACCGGCTGCGGCGGTATGATCTCCGGTGCAGTAGTACTCGTTGCCCTCCTTGGCGCAGCAGTTGTGTTCAAGAAGAAGGACTGAAGATTAGTGGTCAGTGGTTAGTGGACAGTGGACAGAAAGACGCGAGTGATAATTCAATTTTGCTTTTCAGTCCTTGTATTAGCTGATTAATTCAAAAATAATCTAACTCGGATATTGCAACTGCAGTATCCGAGTTTTTTGTATTTTTTATTCTACCCAACAATATTCAAAGCAACAAAACAAAATTATTCGTGTCCGGTTTCAGCGCATCGGTAAGTCGAATGTGTCAGAGCATCGGTAAGTGAATGTGTCAGAGCATCGGTAAGTCCAAGGCAAAAATATGGTATAATAACCGTCGAAAGGCGGTGACAAAATGTCTTGGAAGGAAACCGATGTGATGAAAGAAAAAGAAAAATTTAT
>JAZSOQ010000112.1:0-30400 GCA_045537015.1 Eubacteriales bacterium | reverse complement strand
GATATTCGCTGAAAAGTTAAAAGTTATCGACTAATCCATCAGCCTTCCCCGGTGGGGGAAGGTGGCGCGGGGAGCGCCGAATGAGGCGTTTTAATAAGATAGCGTTTTTCGAGCGCAGCGAGAAAATCTTCCAAAAGATACTTACACTGTTGATTTTGTTGTAATTTTTGCGAAAATATTTGTTCCTTTGACTTTTTATTTATGATTGGCGCTTACGAAAATCTACCGTTAAGAGCCACTTTCTCCAAAGGCACGATGCACAAACAATAACCGTCAGAAATGCCCAATACGAGAACCCACCGCACCCGCCTTGCACGGGTGGCTCGGTTTCGGGCGAGGTCGTCACCGAGGGCGAGGCAGTGGTTTCGGGAGCTTTTGTAGTTACGGGTGTGGACGTCGTTTCGGGAGCGGTAGTTGTTTTGGTCGGCTTTGTTTCGGTAACACGCTCGCTGTTTGTGTAAGTATCACCCGAAAGAGTTACCCATCCGCGGGATTCATCAACAGAGGGAAGCGCGTCCTCACCGATCTTCTGATAAAAGGCGTAGCCCGCTTTATATGCCGACTCACCGTAAGTATCTTTTTCAGCCGCGAGGTTTATTTCGTAAGCAACCTTGCCCGAGGAGATGTCTTCGAGAGTGATTTTATGAAGCTTATCGGCGAAAACGGGTTCGATATATACCATACTTGAGGCGGGAGGCAATTTTGGAATATAAGTGCTTGGGTCTATATCAATATTCAAAATATAGACGCCCGCAAGATCGTATTGAGTAATATCAGCCGAGCTGGCACCAATGAAGATCATATCGGTGTTGTGGGTGATCGCGCCATCTCTCAAAGTGACCTTTCCTGTGTCGATCGAGTATTTTATCGTCGTTCCCGCAGAGTTCGTATATGCCACCAGACCCGATGCATAATCATAGAATATCTTTCCGTCAGACGCCTGTGTACGTCCGTAGGTCACGTTGCCGGTATTGATACAGAACTGAATATCGATATAAGCGACATACCCCGAGGCATAGCAATATCCGACAAGACCGCCTGTGCGGTAAAGCGCGTCGATGTTGCCGTTGTTGGTGCAGCCCCATATTTTGTAAACGGCGCTGTTTCCTTTTACGCCTACATAACCGACAATTCCGCCCGCATCAGCAGCGCCGCTGCCTTGGGAACCGTCCGCGGCGATATATGTGTCTTCAACCGTGATATTTCCGTTGTTGTTTGAATTATAAACTTCAAGGTAATTCTCCCCCGCATTCGTCGCAACTCTGGCGACAAAACCTCCCGCGATACCGCTGCTGCCTTTCAAATAAACGTTACCGTTGTTGGTACAGCCGTTCATTATGACCGTGTCGATGATCGAGCCGAATCCGCCCACGCATTGCTTTTCGTCGGCGGTCGAATCAAGATAGATCGCGCCGTTGTTGACACAGTTCGTGAATTTTACGGCAGCGCCCTCGCAGGTTCCGACGAAGCCCGATACGTATTTCGCGTATCCCATAACCGTAACTCTGGCGTTATTTGTGCAATTTACCGCCTCAAATCCCTTCGACGAGGTCAGCGCGAAGGCGGAAGCATCTTCATCCGTGGCAACGACTTTGCCTTCGATGGTGAGATTTTCGACCTTGCCCGAAAAATCCTCGAATATGGGCGCGGAGATGGTCAAGGTCTTGCCGTTCCCGTCAAGCCTGCCCTCAAATGTCTTTCGATAGGTCGATTTCAAAGTAATATCCGCCGCGAGATAATATTCCCCCGTCGGCGACATAGCCATAAATTCATCCGCAGTCGATATCGGAGTGCCCGAAGCCGCCGCAGCCACAAAAGGAAGCGTCGAGATGATCATAATTATGCTCAAAAGGCAGATAAACATCTTTTTCATTAGCGCACCTCTTTCGTTTTTGTTGTAATACTATATTATCATATTTCCGCGGCTTTGTCAAGGAAAAAGATCTGCTTATCCTTGCGTACAAGCAGATCTTTTTATACTATTTTTCTTTATTCATTCCGCACTTGCCCGAGCATTCCTTTGCGTAGGGACAGCCGATGCAAGTCACGCCGCGCTTTTTCTGCCTGTAAAGGTAGAAGCATATCGCGCCAATGACGGCGGCTACGATCAGAATGACGATGATGTTTGTTACAGTTTCCATATCAATAATTAATTACTTGAGTGCGTATTCTGCCTTGATCTTCTTGTTGGAGTTCGCGATGAGTGCGCCGATGATGACAGCCATAATTGCAACCGCGACAGCACCTCCGATTGTGCCTCCGATATTGAGGGAAGCGGGTGCGGTGATGAGAGTGCCGACGGTGTTAACAAGGTATCCGACGGTGAAGCCCACGCAGAGCTGAAGTCCGATGCCGCCCCAGAGCCACCGGGCGCTCTTCATTTCGGAGTTCATTGCACCGATAGCGGCAAAGCAGGGAGGGGTGAAGAGGTTGAACATCAGGTAAGCGAGAGCTGCCGCTTTGGTGATGGCAATGATTCCCGCAGCCTCCGCGCCTGCACCTTCCATAAGAGCGAGCTCGTCAACATTGATGAGGTTTTCAAGCCCCACAAAGCAAACTGCAAGGGTACCGACAACGTTTTCCTTGGCGATGAATCCGGTAACTGCCGCAGCAGCGAGCTGCCAGGAAAGAACTCCGACAACGGGAACGATGAGGTATGCGAAGGGACCTGCAATGGAAGCGAGGATCGATGCATCTGCGCTTTCAGCCTCGGTGAAGGACCACGTGAAGGACTGCATGATCTGAACTGCTGTGTTACAAAGAAGAATGATGGTTGCTGCCTTAACTATGTATGCCCATCCGCGGTCAAGCATAGAGCCGAGAGCGCGGAGAAGGGAGGGAGCCTTATATTCGGGAAGCTCGATGATGAAATAAGACTTCTTTGCCTTATATCCGGTGATGCCGTTGATTATAAGAGCGGCAAGGAAGATGATAACGATACCCGAAAGGTACATAAGCCAGCTTACCCAGCCTGCATTATCAAAGAATGCACCGGCAAAGAGAGAGATTACGGGGATCTTCGCACCGCAGGGCATGAAGGGAGCGAGCATTGCGGTAGCGCGGCGTTCGCGCTCGTTGCGGATTGTACGGCAAGCCATAACGCCGGGGATAGCGCATCCGATGCCGATAACAAAGGGGATGACGGACTTACCCGAAAGGCCGACCTTTTTGAAGATGGGGTCAAGAACGACCGAAACACGAGCCATGTATCCGCAGTCCTCAAGAAGAGCGATGAGGAAGTACATTACCATTACAAGGGGAAGAAAACCTACAACAGCACCCACACCGCCGATAATACCGTCAACCACAAGGGCAATAAGGATGGGCGATGCGCCTTCCATAAGTCCGCCGACCCACTCGCCGAACATTTCGATGAGTGTGACAAGACCGGGGATGACCTGTTCACCTGTTTCTTCATTGACGCAGCCTTCTGCGATAAAGGGACCTACCCATGCCTGGGAGATCTGGAATACGAGGAACATTACAACTGCAAAGATCGGAATGCCGAGCCACTTGTTGGTGAGCACCGCGTCGATCTTGTCGCCGAAGTTTTTATCCTTGGTGAGAACCTTACGCTTTTCAACGTCCTTGACGATCTTATTTACGAAGTCGAAACGCTTGCGGTCTTCCTCTTCAACTGCCTTTTTGTCGGTGAGATCGATATCCTTCTGAACATAAGGCATTTTTTGGGGCTTGCCCACCTTTTTGATAACGGCTTCGATGACTGCTTTAAGACCGTTCGCTGATGTAGCGGTTGTGTTTATAACGGGACATCCAAGCTTTGCCGAAAGCTTGTCTGTGTCGATGTCGGTCTTCTTCTTTTTGTTTATGTCGCTCTTGTTGAGTGCAACGACAACGGGAATACCGAGCTCGAGAAGCTGGGTGGTGAAGAAGAGGCTTCGGCTGAGATTCGTCGCGTCAACGATATTGATGATCGCATCGGGATTTTCGTTCTTTACGTAAGCGCTGGTGATGCTTTCCTCGCTTGTGAAGGGGGACATCGAGTAAGCGCCGGGAAGGTCTACCGCGATGAGCTGTTCCTCACCCGAATAGAAAGACTTTTTGATGGCATGTTCTTTTTTTTCAACGGTAACACCCGCCCAGTTGCCGACTTTTTCATTTCTGCCGGTGAGGGCGTTATACATTGTTGTCTTGCCCGAGTTGGGGTTTCCGGTTAAAGCAATTCTCATTAAGAATTACCTCCTTAATGTAAATAATTATACTTATTCAAGATGGTTAGCAAAGGCTAACTGCAATCCGTGAGAATGGGCAGAGAGCCATTCTCGATTTTTATCGGATCAGAATAGCTTCTGCCAACTGATTATCTATGCTGTATCTTGCGTCCTTGATGGAAACGGTGCAGCCCTTTTTTCTGCGGGAGACCACGGTGATCGCTTCGCCGCTGTAGCAGCCGAGAGAGAAGAGAAAAGCATTGAGCTCCTCGTCGTCCGTGTTGATCTCTTTGATTATATATTCTTTGCCTTCAATAGCATCCCTGAGCGTCATTTGTTCCACCGTAATTCGTTTAGAAAATTTGTGAATTAGCGCAGGCTAACCGTGGGTTAAGCCAAAACACGCCTATTTACATGCACAATTATACACGAAAACTCAGCTTTTGTCAACGGTTTTGGTAAACTTTTTGTAAAATGGGCGGATTTCACAAATAAAAATGGACTGAAAAATAATCGTTTTGTTCAAAAAGCGCATGAAAAATCGGATGCCCGAAAAGGACATCCGAAATGATTATTTGCTGATAACTTCGAGTATCTTTTTGAGAAGATCCTCCGTCGTGGGATTCTTTTCACGCTCGATGCGTGCTTTTTCTTCTTCCTCTGCCTTCGCCTTGGCTGCGGCTTCAGCCGCAAGGCGTTTCTTTTCTGCAAAATATGCCTCAACTGCAGCCTTGTCGCGGATCTTGATGCCGTGAGCTTTGAGCTCTTTTCTTTCCTTCCGGTCAAGTGTTTTTTCTGCCATTTTTTCGGCAAATTCCTTTCGCTCGACTCTTACCTTGTTTATGAATTTGACAATGGTGAAGAGAACGAGTGCGATCAGAAAGAAGTTGATGACAGCATTGATGAACGCGCCCCAGTCGATGTAGATGGACTGCGCAAGGTCAATCTCCTGACCGATAACGTTGCCCGCTTCATCAAGTACATCGGCGTATACGGGTTTAAGATAGGTATATATCTCATGGAGCGAATCGGCGTCAAAGAGCGTAGCCAGAAAGAAGTTGACTATTGGCTTGAGTATATTGTTGCTCATTGCGGTGACGATGGCGGTAAAGGCACTACCGACAATGACACCGACGGACATATCGACCACGTTGCCGCGGTTGATGAATTTTTTGAATTCGCCTATGTAGTTGTTCATCAGTATCCCTTGACTTCTTCAGTCTTCATGAGCTTGACGAGTGCACTTGTGCCGAGACGGCTTGCACCGAGATTTACGAATGCTTCCGCATCCTCAAAGGAACGGATTCCGCCCGCAGCCTTGATCTTCAGTCCCTCAGGCACGTTTGCGGCAAAGAGGGCGATGTCCTCACGTGTCGCGCCGCCCGTAGAGAAGCCCGTGGAGGTCTTGATGTAGTCCGCGCCCGCCGCGCCGACGATCTTGCACATCTTGACCTTTTCCTCATCGGTGAGGAGGCAGGTCTCGATGATTACCTTGAGGAGCTTGTCGCCGCAAGCCTTCTTGACCTCGCGGATGTCTTCCTCGACCAAGTCGAACTTGCCGTTCTTGATGTTGCAGATATTTGCAACCATATCGATCTCGTTTGCTCCGTTTGCGATAGCGTCACGCGCCTCGGCGCATTTGACTGCCGTGGTGCTGTAGCCGAGAGGGAATCCGATAACGGTGCAGAGATTGAGCTTGCCCTCGGTGTAGTCGCGGGCGAAGGCGATGTATGATGCGGGAATGCAGACGGATGCGGTCTCATATTTGATGGCATCGTCGCAGATGACCTTGATCTGCTCTTCGGTCGCCGTGGGCGCGAGAAGAGTGTGGTCAGCATATTTGAGAAGTTCCTGTTTCGTCATTTTTATGACCTCCGGATAATTATTGTATACATTATATCATACTTCTTGGCAAAAATCAAGATGATAATTTTTAAGATGCAAACGCTTAACCGACGGTTGTGTTAAACGCGGAAAAATGTTTGCTGATTGCGCAAAAATGCCGATCTTCTAAACTGCGCGATGATTGACTTTTGGCACGTTTTGTTATATAATTATGCTAACAAGTTATTTGTGGAGGTCAAAAATGGCAGGAATAGAGAATTTCGGCAGCATCGTCCTTGAGGCAAGACGCCGCGCGGGAATGACTCAGGAAGCGTTCGCGGGCAAGCTCGGCATCACTCCGCAGGCTGTCTCAAAGTGGGAAAACGGACTCGGTTACCCCGATGTCACACTTTTTCCCGAGATCGCGGAGGTGCTTGGTATACCGATCGAGAGCCTTTTCGGCGTTGAGAGCGATTCAAGCAAAATTGTGCCCTTCCCGCAGAAAAAGGACGGGCTGAATTACATATTTTCGCATAATAACCGCGCCTGCTATTCCTCCAAATCGCCCGAGCGGATCGATAAGGACAAGCCGATCGTCTATTTCACCGACGGGAGCCGCGCCGATTGCGAGCACGGCAGCGCTGTCAATCTCGGAGAGGGCGAGATCAGATTTTACGAAGCCGAAGAAGCCGATGAGGGCTACGTCGGCGGCAAGACCGAGCTAACTCTTGACCTTGCCGATTTTTCATCGGTGACTGCGAAGCTTATAATGTTTTGCGAGTTTCGCATAAAGCATTCCGAGAGCGGAAAAGGTAGGCTCGAAGCGAGCGGAAATCCGAGGTTCATATCAAGGTTGAACGCGGCGGTAGCAGGAGATACGCTTGAAATTTCTTTCAAAAAATCCGATTCCGAGAGCGGCAGCCGTTCGAGAAATTCGCTTACCGTATATCTTCCCGCAGAGAGGGGAAGTGTGTTTAAGATCTCTATCGGAGGCTCGGCAAATTGCAAAATAGAGCCGAGCTGCGGTATTCTTGAGATCTCGATCTCGGGAAGCGGCAACGTCACGGCATCCGACTGCAACCGAATGGATTGCAGGATAATGGGAAGCGGCGAGGTCAAGGTCGGAGAAGTGGCGTTCGGGTCAAATATCTCGGTCAGCGGATCGGGCGAAGTTCTGGCGGATCTGCTTTGCGCGCCGCTTGTAAATATAGCCGGCAGCGGAAGCGTTCGCGCCCGCGAGGTCAAGGGTGACGAGATGAATATCAGCATTGCCGGTTCCGGCGACGTTGAATGCGGCGGAGAGGTCGATACTCTGAAGCTCAAAGTAAACGGCTCGGGCGAATTCGACGCACCGAAGCTCACAGTCGGCGAGGCTCACATTTCGATCTCGGGCAACGGCGATATAGTTATCGGAAGGATCAAGCGCGCGTCGTATGAAACGCTTGGAAAGAATACGACACTCAAAGTCCTTGCGAGAGGAGAATAGTTGAGGTAATAGGTAAAAAGTAAGAGGGAAGAAGTAATGAAAATTTCCTCGCGGTGCTCGGAAATTATCATTAAAAAATTAATTACATATACAAGCACTGTGCGGCGAGAATACGCACGGTGTTTTGTTATGTTGGAAAGAGAATATTGATTCTTAAACACATTTCACTCAAAAAATGTGCAAATGATAAGAATATTCGCTCTAAAAATGTGCAAAAAATAAATAAATACGCTCAAAAAATGTGAAACAGAGTTGACAATTCGCTCTGAAAGATGTATAATAAAAGCATATTGATAGTTAGTAGCGGAGGTAGCAATGTATTTAAAGCGAAAGATAGATGATTTTCTGTCCGAATGGAAATCGGACTGCGATAGAAAGCCCTTGATAGTAAAGGGATGCCGACAGATCGGAAAAACGGAGTCGATTTTACATTTTGCGCAGCAGAACTATGAGAGCATTGTAGAGATAAATTTTGTCAGAGATGAGAAGTATAAAAAAATCATAGTTGACGGTTACGATGTTGACAGTATCGTCAAAAACATTTCAAGGATCGATCCCTCAAAAAGGTTTATTTCGGGAAAGACGCTGATCTTTTTTGATGAAATAACCGAATTTCCCGAGATAGCGACGGCTTTGAAGTTTTTTAAGATCGACGGACGTTTTGACGTGATATGCTCGGGTTCGATGCTTGGCGTCAATTACAGAAGGATCGAGAGCAACAGCGTCGGATACAAAACAGATTATACTATGTATTCCATGGATTTTGAAGAGTTCCTATGGGCGAAGGGGTATGGCGGAGAAACGGTTCTTGATATGCTTGATCACATGAAAGAGATGCGACCTTTCAATGAATTGGAGATGGACATATATCATTCTCTCTTCCTCGATTATTCAATACTCGGCGGTATGCCCGCGGTTGTAAAGGACTATATCGCAAAGGGAACTTTTGAGGGTTCTCTCGATACGCAACGGCAATTGATTTCTGACTATAAGGAGGATATTCGCAAATATGCCGAAGGACTCGATCAAGCGCGAATTATGAATGTTTTTAACAGTATCGCGCCTCAGCTTGCCAAAGAGAATAAAAAGTTTCAGATATCGCGCGTGGCTTCGGGCGCACGCTTCCGTGATTACAGAGGCTGTGCCGAATGGCTTGCGGATGCAGGGATCATAAATGAATGTTATTGCCTCGATTATCCCGAACTGCCACTGAGCGGCAATTGTGACACCGACAAATTCAAACTTTATTTCTCGGATACGGGATTGCTTGTTTCATTGCTTGATGAAGAAGCGGGGGAAGATCTTCGCGCCAACAAAAACCTCGGTGTATACAAGGGGGCTCTTTATGAAAATATCGTTGGTGAAGCGTTGACCAAGCAGGGATATAACCTGTATTACTATAAACGCGAAGATTCAACACTTGAAGAGGATTTCTTTATCAGAAGCAGGGAATCTTTGATACCCATTGAGGTAAAAGCAAAAAGCGGAAGGACAAAATCATTGCGCACACTGATAGATTCCGATAAATATGCAGATGTTAAGTACGGGTTCAAATTTTCAAGAAACAACATAGGCTACGGCGAAAAGATATTTACCTTCCCGTATTTTTGTGCCTTTTTGTTGAAACGTTTTGTAAAAGAATTCTCTGCGGATAAGTTTTTGAAAAGCGATGAGGGTTAATCATAAATTTTTCAAAAATACATCATCCTCACGACACAGTTTAATGGTATTCTATATTATGGTATAATTTACAAGGAGGTTACGAATTTTGATCAAGGTCAGAAATCTAACTAAAAAGTACGGCAATCACCTTGCCGTTAACAATATATCTTTCGATATCAAACCCGGAAAGATATACGGTCTGCTCGGTCCCAACGGTGCGGGCAAATCGACTACTATGAACATACTCACGGGCTGTCTTGCCGCCACCTCGGGCGAGGTCAAGGTTGACGGTCACGATATTTTCGATGAGCCCCTCGAGGCAAAGCGCCACATCGGCTATCTCCCCGAGCAGCCTCCCGTTTACGGCGAGATGACTCCACGCGAATATCTGATGTTCGTTGCCGAGGCAAAGGGCGTGCCTTTTGAAAAGAGTCTTCGCCACGTCAAGGAGGTCATGCAGCTTACGCAGATATACGACGTGCGCAACCGCCTCATCCGCAATCTTTCAAAGGGTTACCGTCAACGTGTCGGCATCGCTCAGGCTATGATCGGTGAGCCCGACGTTATCATCCTCGACGAGCCCACCGTCGGTCTTGACCCCGCGCAGATCATCGAGATCAGAAATCTTATCCGCAAGCTCGGAAGACTCAAGACCGTTATTATCTCGAGCCATATCCTTGCCGAGATCAGCGCGGTCTGCGACCACGTTATCATCATCTCGCACGGAAATATCGTTGCAAACGATACGCTTGAAAATCTCGAGGCTAGCGCAAGCCGCAACAATGCCCTCACACTCAAGATCAAGGGCGACATGGCAAGAGCGGAGAAGCTGATCTCTTCCGTTCCCGGTGTTGCGTCCGCAGAGTATTCCGAAAACGGCGGCATCGTCAGCGCGTCTGTTGTCGCAGAGGAGGGCGCGGATATCCGCGAGGCAGTCTTCAACGCCTTTGCATCTGCAAAAATGCCCATTCTCGATATGCACACGAACGAAACCACCCTTGAGGACATCTTCCTTGGACTTGCTTACGGCTCCGACGAGCGCAACGCATATATCGCCGAGCCCGAAGAGGAAGAAGAGATAGAGGAAGAAAAGCCGAAGGCAAAGGAAGAGGACGACTACAAGCCTCTCTTCAGCGCTTCCGATGACGAGGAGGATGACGAATAATGATCGCTATTTTCAAACGTGAATTCAGATCCTATTTTATCAATATGTCGGGCTACGTCTTTATCGGCGTGCTCTGGCTCTTTTCGGGAATCTTTGCAACAGCACTCAACCTTATCGGTCAGTATGCGTCGTATGAATATGCGCTGAGCAATCTTGTCACCGTGCTGATGCTCATCGTTCCCATTCTCACAATGCGCTCGATGTCCGAGGACAGACGCGCAAAGACAGATATGCTCCTTTATTCGCTTCCCGTAAGCTCGACCGAAGTCATTCTCGGCAAATATTTCGCAATGCTTGCCGTTTGGGGCGTGGCGTGCCTTGGCATGGGCGCAACTCCCGTCATTCTCGGTATGTTTGGCGCAGTTAATTTCGCATCCGCTTACGGCGCGCTTCTCGGATTCTTCCTTCTCGGCGCGGCTCTTATCGCAGTTTGCACATTCGTTTCCTCTCTGACCGAGAACCAGCTCATCGCGGCTATTCTCGGAATCGCTTCCGCTCTCGGACTCTACCTTCTCGGCTCGCTCGTCGGCATGATCCCAGCATCGGCAATAGCTTCCCTGATCGGATTTATTGCACTTGCGCTCGTTCTTACCGCGATCGTGTATCTTCTCACGAGAAACTATGTTATCACCTCGATCGTCGGATGTGTGACCGTGATCCCGCTTGCGGTTGCTTACATCATCAATTCCGAGGCATTTGCATCGCTCTTCCCGAAGACGCTTGAATATCTTGCTCTCTTTGACAGATTCTATAGCTTCCTCGGCGGCATTTTCGACGTCGGAGCGATCGTGTATTATATTTCCTTTGCAATTTTCTTCATTTTCCTGACGGTGCAGTCCTTCGACAAGCGCCGCTGGAGCTGATACGGAGGTGCTGTTATGAATAAGAATACAAATAAAAAGCCCCTCTTTGACAGACGCGGAAAGAGCGGCACATACGCAGTTATAATGTCGCTTATCCTCCTTGCCGTGCTCATTATCATCAATATGATCGTCGGTTCGCTTCCCTCGAAGCTGACCATGATCGACACAAGCGGCACGGGCAAATTCGACATCTCGGGCACAAGCCAGAGCTTCATCTCGGGCATCAAGGAAAAGGTCACCGTTTACTATATCTGCACCGACGGATATGAGGATACCGACCTTGAGACCTTTATTGAAAGATACACCTCGATGAATCCGAATTTCACGGTCAAGAGAGTCGATCCCGCGCGCGATCCATCCTTCCTTGAGCAGTATCAGACCGAGTCGCTGAACGAAAACAGCCTCATTATCGAAAGCGAAAAGAGATTCAAGGTCATTGATTACTATGATTTCATCCTTTTCTACAACGCGGAGCTCAATTATTCGATGCCTTATGACGAGTACGCAAGCTACGGCGTGATGTATGAGTCCTATTACGGGTATACCTTCACACCCGTTCAGTATTTCGACAGCGTTCTCACTCTCGGAGTTGAGTACGTTACCGCCGAGTCGATCCCCTCGATGTATCTTCTGAGCGGTCACGGTGAGGCTGAATTCCCCGAGATCGTGTCGAAGAATCTTGAGGCTTACGGTATGAAATATGACGTTATCAACGTCGCCCTCGGTGAGCCGATCCCCGAGGATTGCACCTGCCTTGTCGTCAACAATCCCACATCGGATCTCACGTCTGTCGAGGCGGCAACCGTTTCGAACTATCTTGCAAACGGCGGAAATATGCTTCTCATCACTTCTGCGGGCGCGGATTCCTTCAAGAATCTTGCTTCACTCGCATCCGAGTTTGGTCTTTCCGCCGAGGCGGGAACCGTCAACGAGGGTGATGCGAATGCTCACTACCCCGATGTTCCCGGATATATCTATCCCACAGTTTCCTCAGCTCACGAATCGGTCTCCTTCATAGCTCAGCAGGGCTATCCCGTGCTCGTTGCAAACACCCACGCGATCCTCTCTGCAGAGACAAAGGGAGTGACCGTAACTCCTCTCTTTACCACCTCGGATAAGGCATATTCCGTAGTGTCGGGCGCGAAGGGTGAGGCTTCCACAAAGAACCTTGCTGTCGTTGCCGAAAAGAGCGCGGGCGGCAAGCTCCTCTGGATCGCTTCGGGCGAGCTTCTCAACGAAAGCCTTATCAGCCGTACCAACGGCGGAAACTTCTATACTTTCTATACCGCAAGCGCATGGCTGACGGGTAATTATACCTCGTCGCTGCCCGAGATCCCCGGCATCGAGCTTTCCGAGCCCACCATCACCACCACCGCGATCGACGCGAACGTCTGGGGAAGCATTCTCATCTTCATCGTTCCCGGCGCGGTCCTTGGCGGAGGAGTTGCATATTGGCTCTGGCGCCGCCGCAGATAATCAGAAAAATGAAAAAGATAAAATCAATCATAATTATGTTGCTCGTTCTCGTTCTGCTCGTTATCGTCTACCTTGTGGCGAGCCCGATGTGGAGCGAGGACACCCCCGAGGATACCTCGGGTGACGAGACTCACGCCGTTGCAACAATAGACCATACCCTGCTTGTCGGGCTTGAACTGACTTGGGGCGAAGAAGAATCCTTGAGCTTCACTCTCAACGACAAGGCGACCGAATGGGATTGGAGCGAGAACGGCGAGGTCCCGCTTGACAATATGGCTTTTGCCAACGTTGTCACCGCACTCAATGACGCAAGATCCAAGTATAAGCTCGAAGGCGTCACCGCAGAAGAGCTTGCAGAATACGGACTTGACGATCCCTCAATGAAGGTGAGATTCAGCTTCTCGGATTCGTCTTCGAAGGAATTCTTCTTTGGAAAACTTAATTCTTTCAACAATCTTTATTATATTTCCGAAGCCTCCGCGCCGACCACGGTCTATATGGTCGATGCCGCGGTAAAAACTGCGCTCGAGCTTGAGATCTACGATTTCGTTCTCGAGGAGACTCCGCCTGCGATCACCGAAGCAAAGGTAAACCGGGTGGTATATTACCCCCAACTCGACGAGTTTTACACCATTTTCAGCTATCATCCTTCTGGCAAAAAAAGCGAATATACCGACAGATACGAATGGTATTACAACATAGATCATAAGTCTATTTCTTCTTCGTCGGTTATTGCACCGGGCTATCCTGTCGACGGTGACGTTGCGGATACTCTTGCTTCGCTCGTCACGGGGCTTTCGTTTGATGAATGTGTCGGGCTCGACTGTTCCGACGGCGGCTACGGCTTCTCGGATACCCATAAGATCGTTATTTCTTATAACGCCGCAGAGGGCGAAACCGACGTGCTTCAGAAGAAGGAATACGTTGTCTGGCTTGGCTCGCAGACAGAAGACGGCAAGCTCTACGCGCATACTGCTGACTCAAAGCTCGTTTATCTCCTCGGCTCGTCCGACGATTGGGCGTCTCTGCTTTCTGCAACTCGTGCTCAGCTTCTGCCTGACGAGGTATGGCTGCCGAATTATGAATTCGTTGATTCGATGACGTTTACCTCGGGCGCGAATGCCGTTACCGTCAACGTCAAGACCACAGACGGCCAAACCTCGTTCACTTCCTCTGCAAGCGACGATGCTGAGGCGATCTCGGCTCTCGTCAAGGCGCTTGAAAACCTTACCGCAAAGTCGAACGTTGAATTCTTCTCGGATGACGCGTCGATGGTCGAACCCGATGAAATGTTCTCGGTTGAGATCGCATTCAACGCGGGTGACGCTCCGAAGCTTGATATGATCATCGAAAGATACAGTCAGAATTATTGCATTGTGAACTTCAACGGCAGAGCGGATCAGCTCGTGACCCTTGAGGACGCGCAGGCGATAGTCGATATGATCGCATCGCTCGGCACAAAGGCGGCTTGATATGAACGTAGCTTTTTTCCTGACTCCGAAAAGTCAGACCGCATTTCTTGAAACCGACGACACCTTCCGCCAGGGGCTTGAAAAAATGCGCTATCACGGCTATACCGCGATCCCCGTGCTTGATAAGCAGGGAAGATATGTCGGTACACTCAGCGAGGGCGATTTCCTTTGGCATATCGTTGACATCGGCGGCGCGAGCATAGAGGACTGTGAAGATCTTCATATTGTCGATATACTCAAGCCCGACCGCAATCCGCCCTTAAAGATCACAGCAAAGGCAAATGAAGTCGTTGAGCAGCTTATGTCGCATAACTTTCTCCCCGTCACCGACGACAGCGGTGCCTTCATCGGTATCGTTACAAGACAAAAGCTTCTTGCTTTTTACAAAAACAAACAATAAGAAAAAACTGTGCGCCGTTCCAAATTCGGGACGGCGCTTTTTTGGTGTAAAATTCGGAATAATTTGTGGATTTTTATAATATAATAAATCCAAGAGGGTTGACTTTGCGGTCAATTATGTTGTATAATATTAATATATATATTTATATTACAAAATATGGACGAAAAACGGAAGGGGAAGTGCCATGGCGGGCGAGCTTGCGGCTTACTATTTCCATCAGGGAACGAATTACAAAGCGTATGAATATTTCGGTCCGCATATAAAGGATGAGCAGATGTCCTTCCGCGTATGGGCACCCAATGCCACCGCCGTGTCTCTTTGCGGTGATTTTGACTTGTGGGGCGCGGGGCTCCCAATGGCTCGCATTACCGAGGGCGGTATATGGGAGATATTCACCGATATATTCCCCCGCGGAACACGATATAAATTCCGAATCCGCACGGCAGACGGCAGAGAGATCATGAAGGCAGATCCTTACGCTCACTATGCCGAGTGTCCCCCCGAAACCGCATCGGTTATCGACTGCAGTGCTTTTTCATACGATTGGAAGGATGAGGGATGGATGTCCTTTCGCCCTCATGCCAGGAAGTATGACAGACCCATAAACGTATATGAGGTTCATCTCGGCTCCTGGAAGCGACACGATGACGAGTCCTACTATTCATACACCGAGCTTGCGGACGAGCTGATACCCTACGCGAAGCAGATGGGATATACTCACATCGAGCTTATGCCGATAGCCGAGCATCCCTTTGATGGCTCTTGGGGCTATCAGGTTACGGGTTATTATGCTCCCACATCGCGATACGGCACGCCCGAGGAATTCTGCGCCTTCGTTGATGCTGCGCATCAAGCGGGAATTGGCGTAATTCTCGATTGGGTTCCCGCTCATTTCCCGAAGGACGCTCACGGACTTTACGAATTTGACGGACAACCTCTTTATGAGTATCAGGGATACGATCGCATCGAGCACGCGGGCTGGGGAACAAGGCGTTTTGATGTCGGACGCCCCGAGGTGCAGTCATTCCTCGTTTCAAACGCGACTTATTGGGCAGAGGTATTCCATGTTGACGGCTTGCGCGTCGATGCCGTTGCCTCAATGCTTTATCTCGATTATGACAGAAAACCCGAAGAATGGGTTCCGAACGTCTACGGCGATAACAGATGCCTTGAAGCGATCGCATTTTTCAAAAAGCTGAATGCCCATCTTGCGGGCGCATATCCCGCGCTTATGATGATCGCCGAGGAATCTGCGGCGGCCATTAATATCACGGGAGAGGGCGAAGATGCTCTCGGCTTCACCTACAAGTGGAATATGGGTTGGATGAACGACAATCTTTCCTATGCCGAAACCGAACCCATCTTCCGCAAATATCATCACGACAAGCTGACCTTCTCGCTCCTTTATTCCTTCGGCGAAAAATATATGCTCCCGATCTCGCACGACGAGGTCGTTCACGGCAAAAAATCATATCTCGACCGCCACCCCGGCGACTATTGGAACAAGTTCGCAGGCGCGCGAGGAGGTCTTTGCTGGATGATGATGCATCCGGGCAAAAAACTGCTCTTTATGGGAACCGAATATGCCCCCTTCCGCGAGTGGGCTTATGAGGAGAGCCTTGAATGGTTTATGCTCGATTACGAGATGCACGCGAAATTTCAGCGATTTACCGCCGATCTCAATCATCTTTATCTATCGTCGCCCGAGCTTTGGAAACGCGATCTCGGCTGGGACGGATTTGAATGGATCGATGCCGACAATGCAGATCAGAATATCATAGTGCTTTCCCGCTGTGACGGAGAGGGCAGACTGCTTGCGGTCATCAACTTCAGCCCCGTTTATTTCCCCGAATACCGCATCGGAGTACCCGTCCCCGGCAAATGGCGCGAGGTCTTTTCCTCCGACAGACTTGAATACGGAGGCGGAGGCGTTGTTCACGAAGGCGTTCTGAGAAGCGAAGAGATGCCGATGCACGGCAGGGAAGAGTCGCTGTCGATAAGGATCGCCCCCCACGCCGCTCATATTTTCAAACTCGAAAAAGAAATCAAACGCGAAGTACCCAATTCGACTTGCGAAGTCGCTAATATAAATCCCAAAGGGAGGAACAAAAAGCAATGTTCAAGAAAAAAGAATGTGTAGCCATGCTCCTTGCGGGCGGACAGGGCAGCCGTCTTTACGCGCTCACCACCCGCCTGGCAAAACCCGCGGTTTCCTTCGGTGGAAAGTACCGCATCATCGATTTTACCCTTTCAAACTGCGTAAACTCGGGTATTGATACCGTCGGTGTGCTTACGCAGTATCAGCCCCTTCTTCTCAACGATTACATCGGCAACGGTCTGCCCTGGGACCTTGACCGTACCTACGGAGGCGTAAAGATCCTGCCTCCCTATCAGGGCAAAGAAAAGGCGGACTGGTATAAGGGCACCGCAAACGCCATCTACCAGAATCTGCAGTTCATCGATCAGTATGATCCCGATTACGTTCTCATTCTCTCGGGCGACCATATCTACAAGATGGACTATGCCGCAATGCTCGCGTTCCACAAGAGACGCGGTGCGGACTGTACCATCGCCTGCATCGATGTACCTCTTGAGGAAGCCAGCCGATTCGGTATTATGAGCGCATACGAGGACGGCAAGATCTGGAAATTCTCCGAAAAGCCGAAGAATCCCGACTCCACCCGCGCTTCGATGGGTATCTATATCTTCAACAAGAAGAAGCTCGCAGAGTATCTTATCGCCGACGAGGCGGACGAGAACTCGAGCAACGATTTCGGTAAGAATATTATCCCGAATATGCTTGCCGCAGGCGAGAAGATGTATGCTTATTCCTTCGAGGGCTATTGGAAGGACGTTGGAACCATTTCCTCTCTCTGGGAGGCGAATATGGATATGCTCGGGGGCGATCCCACCCTCAAGCTCAATGATGAAAAGTGGCGTATCTACGCGCGTCATTTCGCACGTGCTCCCCAGTACGTCGGTGAAAAGGGCGTTGTTGACAACTCGAGCATTACTGAGGGCTGCAAGATTTACGGCACAGTCCGCGGCTCGGTTCTCGGCCCCGGTGTAACCGTTTGCGAGGGTGCGTCGGTTATCGACTCGGTAATTATGGAAGACGTAACCATCGGCGAGGGCGCAACCGTTGAATATTCCATCATTGATGCCCGCGTTCAGATCGGCAAGGATGCCAAGATCGGCGGACCCAAGGGCGGCGAGATCGCCGTTATCGGTGCCGATATAACCGTAGAAGAAGGCTCGGTGATCGAGCCCGGCGCTATGGTCAATCCTGAATAATTGAATAGGAGGAATTAATAATGACAGCAGCAGGACTTATTTTTTCGAACATACACGATGAATGTTTGCCCGAGCTTACCCGTCTGCGCACAATGGCAAGCGTGCCCTTTGGCGGCAGATACAGACTGATCGATTTCCCTCTTTCCAATATGGTAAATTCGGGGGTCTCGAAGGTAGGCATCATCACTCACTATAACTATCAGTCGCTTCTCGACCATATTGGAACGGGTAAGGACTGGGATCTGGCTCGCCGCTCGGGCGGTATCAAGATCCTTCCTCCTTTCATCACCGCATATGATGCAAAGGCGACAAATTCGCTTTACAACACCCGTCTTGAGGCGCTTCTCGGCGTTACCAACTTCATTTCGAGATGCACCGAGGACGTTCTCGTGCTTTCCGACTGCGACACCATCTGCAATATCGACCTCTCGAAGGTCCTTGCACGCCACGAGGAGACCGGCGCGGATATTACCGTTGTTACCAAGAGAGTTTCTGGCGGCAACTATAATGCAGAGCGCCATTCGGTTCTCGTCCTCGACGAAAACGACAAGATCATTGACGCGGCTGAATACAGCTCGGATATCAAGGGCGCCTTCAACGTAAGCACCAATATTATGGTCATCACCCGCCGTTATCTCATCACTGTCCTCAACGATGCGGCTGCTCACGGCTACACCAGCTTTTTCCGCGATATTATCGCAAAGAATGTTGGCAAGGCTGATTTCCGCGCATACCGCTTCGACGGCTTCTATTCGCTTATCAACAATCTTCCCGGCTACTTCGAGACTTCTATGAAGCTTCTTGATTCCGAGGTAAGGGAAGAGCTCTTTGAGATCGCAGAAAGACCTGTATTCACCAAGGTTCGTAACTCGGCACCCACCTCTTACAGCGAGGGTGCAAAGGTCTCGAATTCGATCGTTGCAGACGGCTGCGTGATCGAGGGTGAAGTTGAAAACTGCGTGGTATTCAGAGGCGTTAAGGTCGGAAAGGGTACTGTCGTCCGCAATTCGATCCTTCTCCAGGATACCTATGTTGGCGAGAACGTAAACCTCAACTGCGTTATCACCGATAAGAACACCGTCATCCGCGACGGCCGCAATCTTTCGGGACACGAGTCGATGCCCTTCTACATCGGCAAGGGTGTGATGGTTTAGTATTAAGTAAAAAGGATTAAAATTAAAATGAAAAAAAGTATTCTTTTCGTAGGCGCTGAGGTTATGCCTTTTGCGGCTACCGGCGGACTTGGCGACGTTCTCGGCTCGCTGCCCACGGCTCTTGCCGCAAAGGGAGTCGATGTAAGAGTCGTTATGCCCCTTTATTCCGCCGTCGGCGAGAAATACCGCGCCGAAATGAAAAAAGAGGCTGAATTTACCGCGTATCTCGCGTGGCGCCAGCAGTATTGCGGCGTTTACAGCCTCATAAAAGATAAAGTAACCTATTACTTTATTGACAATGAATATTATTTCGCCCGCGAGGGGCTTTACGGTCAGTTCGATGACGGCGAAAGATATGCATATTTCTGCACCGCAGTTCTCGAGATGCTGCCACATATCGGATTTTTTCCCGATATTTTGCACGCTCACGACTGGCAGGCTGCACTCTCGGTCATCTATCTCCGTCAAAAATATGCGAATGACGAAAGATACGCAGGCATCCGCCGCGTATTCACCATCCACAATATCGAGTATCAGGGCAAGTATGATTTCTATATTCTCGGCGACGTTTTCGCGCTTTCGAATGAAGATCGCGCAGTCGTTGAATATGACGGTTGCATTAACCTGATGAAGGGCGCCATCGAGTGCGCTGAGGCTGTCACCACCGTCAGCCCCAGATATGCGGATGAGATCATGTCACCCGAATATTCGCACGGGCTTTATCACATTCTCCGCGCGAATGCCTCAAAGGTTTCGGGCATTCTCAACGGTATCGATTACTCTTACTATAACCCTTGGACCGATCCCGTCATCGCTAAGCATTACAGTGCCAAGCGCCGCGGAGGCAAGGATGCTTGCCGTTCCGCGCTCCGCGCTGATCTTAATCTCGCTGATGAGAAGGGAACGCCGGTTATCGCCCTTATTACCCGTCTTGCGTCCCACAAGGGACTTGATATCGTGGCTGAAGCTATGCGCGGCATTCTTGACGAAAGCGGAGCACAGCTTGTTGTTCTCGGCAAGGGCGAGGCAAAGTATGAGGAGTTCTTCAAGCAGCTTGAAGCCGAGTACCCCGAAAAGGTTCGCGCGCTTATCACCTACGACCGCGACCTCTCGAAGCGTATCTATGCCGCTGCCGACATCTTTATGATGCCCTCAAAGAGCGAGCCCTGCGGACTTTCGCAGATGATCGCTTCGCGCTACGGCGCAATTCCCGTTGTCCGTGAAACGGGAGGACTTGCCGATTCCATCCTGCCCTATTGGGAGGATAAGGACGGCGAAATGCACGGAAATGGCTTTACCTTTGCGGGCTACACCGCGGGTGAGCTTTACGAGCGCACACTTGCCGCCGTTGCGCTTTGGAAGAATGGCGAAAAGCGCAAAGCCTTTGTCGAAAAGATAATGACAGTCGATTTCTCCTGGGCGGCATCCGCAGAAAAATATATCGCACTTTATAGCGAACTGCTGTGATATTCAGGAGAGCATTACCGGAGGAAGTAAAAGTGAATTTTAACCCCAGCACACAGGAAGTCAAAGCAAATATCGAACAAAAATTATCTCGACTCTTCGGCACCACCGCCGCCGATGCTTCGAGGGAACAGATGTATAAAGCGGTCGCGTGGACGGTCAAGGACATCCTTGCCGAAAAGCGTTCCGAATTTAAGGCAAGAACAAACAAACAGGGCGGTAAGCGCGTATATTATATGTGCATGGAGTTTCTGCTTGGCAGATCTCTCAAAACTAATCTCTGCAACCTCGGTCTTTCGGACGAATACAAAAAGGCTCTGACCGATATGGGCTTTGCCCTTGACGATCTCTATGAGTGTGAGCCCGATGCCGGCCTTGGAAACGGCGGTCTCGGCAGACTCGCAGCCTGCTTTATGGACTCGCTGACCTCACTCGATTACCCCGCAAGCGGTTTCTCGATCTGCTACGAATACGGCCTTTTCAAGCAGAAGATCATTGACGGCCTTCAGATCGAGCTCCCCGATGATTGGCTCCCCGGAGGCGAGGTATGGCTCGTTCCGAGAACCGACCGCGTCTTCACCGTCCGCCTCGGCGGTAAGATCCGCGAGGAATGGAGAGAGGGCAAGCTTGAGATCATTTATGAGGACACCGAGGACGTTGAAGCGGTTCCTTACGATATGATGATCTCGGGCGGCGACAGTGAGGCTGTAAACCGTCTGCGCCTTTGGAAGGCACGCGACGTTCGCACCTTCAATATGGGACTCTTCACACAGGGACAGTATACACGCGCTGTTGAGGAGAGTAGCTCCGCGGAGATCATTTCGAAGGTCCTCTATCCTTCGGATAACCACACCGAGGGCAAGCTCCTCCGCCTGACACAGCAGTATTTCCTCTGTTCGGCATCCATCCAGAGCATTATTCGCGATCATATGGCAGTTTACGGCAGACTCGATAACCTCGCCGATAAGGTTGCCATCCACATCAACGATACCCACCCCGCGCTCTGCGTACCCGAGCTTATGAGAATTCTCATTGACGATTATTGCTTCTCCTGGGATCAGGCTTGGGACATCACCACACGTACTATGTCCTATACCAACCACACGGTAATGCCCGAGGCGCTTGAAACATGGAACGAGAGCCTCTTCAGCTTCCGTCTGCCCCGTATCCACATGATCATCAAGGAGATCAACGAGCGTTTCTGCCGCGCCGCTTGGGACCGCTTCCCCGGCAACTGGCAGAAGATCACCAATATGAGCATTCTTTGCAACGGAAGCGTCCGTATGGCAAACCTCGCAGTTGTAGGTTCTCACCACATCAACGGTGTATCGAAGCTCCACTCGCAGATCCTTGTTGATACCATTTTCAAGGATTTCTATCAGATGTACCCCGAGCGCTTTACCAACGTAACAAACGGTATCGCGCATCGCCGTTGGATGTGCTATTCCTCGCCCGGACTTGCATCTCTCCTTGACGAGACCATCGGCACGGGCTACCGCAAGAACCCCGTTGAGCTTGAGAATTTGATGAAGTACGAGAACGACACAGCCGTTCTTGACAGACTCCGCTCGATCAAGCACGAAAATAAAATCGCTTTCTCGAACTTCATTCAGAATCGCACCGGAAAGGGCCTTGATACTCACTCTGTATTTGATGTTCAGATCAAGCGTCTGCACGAGTATAAGCGTCAGCTTCTCAACGTGCTCAACATCATCGGCAACTATCTTGATATCTGTGATAATCCGAATGCCGATTTCTACCCCAGAACCTATATCTTCGGTGCAAAGGCTGCTCCCGGCTATCAGATGGCAAAGCGCATCATTCAGCTCATCTGCAAGCTCGGACAGGAGATCGAAAATGATCCCCGCGTAAACGAGAAGCTCCGCGTCCTCTTCCTTGAGGATTACAACGTAAGTGCCGCAGAGTGCCTTATCCCCGCCGCTGAGATCAGCCAGCAGATCTCGCTTGCAGGTAAAGAAGCGAGCGGAACCGGCTGTATGAAGCTGATGCTCAACGGTGCGCTCACCATTGGTACTCTCGACGGTGCGAACGTTGAAATGGCTGCCGCCGTCGGCAACGAGAACATCTATATCTTTGGTCTGACCGCAAGTGAGGTTGACGACCTTTGGCTCGCGGGCTACAATTCGGCTCTCTTCTACGCAAGAAACGATAAGCTCCGCCGTATCGTTGACCGCCTGAACGCAGGCTTTGCGGGCGAATCCTTCGCGGATATCGCATCCTACCTGCTTGCAGGCCACGGAGTTGCAGACCCCTATATGTGCCTTGCAGACTTCGATTCCTACCGTCTGTCGCACGAGCAGATGTACCGTGACTACCTGAACCGCGAGGATTGGACTCGCCGTTCGCTCATCAATATAGCAAAGGGCGGCTTCTTTGCCGCAGACCGCGCGGTAAGAGATTACGCAGAGAATATCTGGCATATCAATCCCGTGGTCAAGAAGTAAAATATGTTTGCACAAAAAGCATACGCTCCCGTTCCCCGCATCGAAAAACGGTGCGGGGGCGAGGACGTTTCCGCACTCGGCGCTTTCCCGAGGGGGAGCGTTATCGAAATAACGGCGAGTATACCGAGAAGCCTCGGTGTTACCCGCGCCGAGCTCTGCATTCGCAGGGACACACTTGCGCCGTCCGACCTTGATATGGATTCTTCGGTGCAAAGATTCGGTTTTGAGTTCATCTCGACCGACTACATTAACGATGAATATAAGCTGAGCCTCGATACAGCCGCGCTCTGCGGTCAGTCGGAGTCGGGGCTTTTTTACTATACATATATTTTCCGCAGAGGCAGGGAGGAGCTTGTCGCGAGCGCGAAGGACAACGTCAATTTCGAGCTTGTGGAGAAAAATTGGAATGAATTCCGCCTGACCGTCTATCGCCCCGAATATCGCGTTCCATCGTGGCTTGGCGGCGGGGTAATGTATCATATCTTCCTCGACCGATTTGCAAAAGGAGAGGGAAATGTGAGCTACCGCGCAAATTCGATCCTCGACCCCGATTGGAAAAACGGCGTTCCGCAGTATGCCGAGTATCGCGGTGCGGAGGTCAAGAATAATCACTTCTTCGGCGGAAACCTTTGGGGTATTATCGAAAAGCTCGATTACCTTGAATCTCTCGGCGTGAATATACTCTATCTCTCGCCGATCTTCGATGCCGTCAGCAACCACAAATACGACACCTCGGATTACTTGAAGATCGCGGATGAATTCGGCGGTGAGGAGGCTTTCAAAGCTCTCATCAAAGCCGCGCACGCGAGAGGAATGAAGATAATTCTTGACGGTGTTTTCAACCACACGGGAAGCGACAGCCGATATTTCGACGAATACGGCAGATACGGGTTCCCAGCGCGTGATGAACGCTCGCCATATCACGAATGGTATGATTTCCACGCACCCGAAAAGGAGGGCGCGCCCGATTACACGGCTTGGTGGGGCATCAGAATTCTGCCAAGGCTCAATACTCACATCGACTCCTGCTGTGAGTTTTTCACGGGCAAGGACGGAGTTGCCGAGCATTATATGCAGGCGGGCATCGATGGCTGGCGTCTTGACGTTGCCGACGAGCTCCCCGACAGATTCCTTGAAGAGCTCCGCGAGAGGATCCATTCGGTCAACCCCGAAAGCGTGCTTATAGGTGAGGTATGGGAAAACGCGGCGGACAAGATCGCTTACGGCAAGCGCCGCTCATATTTCAGAGGCGCACAGCTCGACAGCGTTATGAATTATCCGACAAGAAAGGCACTTCTCGACTATGCCGAATTTGGCGACGCATCGGCTCTCGCGGCGGCTCTGACGGATCTTTATTCGTCATATCCCCGTAGTGTTTCGGCGAGCCTTATGAATCTTATCGGAACGCACGACACCGAGCGCGTGCTTACGATTCTCGGAAACCCCGTCAAAGTGCGTGAAAATTCCTATGCCTACAATGCGGTTCAGGAAAAGCTTCGCCTGACCGACGAGGAACGAGCGAGGGGTGTGAAACTACTCAAGATGATCTCCGCACTCCAATTCACCCTCTTCGGATTTCCGTGCATTTATTACGGCGATGAGGCAGGAATGGAGGGTATGAGCGATCCATTCTGCCGTTACCCATTCCCGTGGCACAGGATCGACACTGAAATCAACGAGCATTACAAAAAGCTTGGCACACTTCGTCGAGGTGAGAAAATATTCGCCGGCGGTGAGTTTAAGATCACTCGCGCCGAGGGCGGATATTTTGAATTTATAAGATATAAAAAGCAAGAAAAAGGATATGTCCTTGTTGCCGTCAATATGGCGGACGAACCCATAAAAGTTTATGCCGCAGGCGGTGCAAACCTTTATACGGGCAAGAGAGTGGTTGGATATCCCTCTATCAGCAAGGGTGAGTTTATCATCGTCAAGATGAAAGGAGAGGTAAAATAATGGGATTTTGGGGTAAAGTGATCGGTCATTGGACAAAGCCTAAGGACCCGAACAGCGTTCGTTTCCGCCGCGAAATGGCAGAGCGCATCGCGGGTCAGTATATCAAATACGTCACCGAGCGCATCAACAATGTTGACGAGGTCATCGGGCGCAAAGGCAGCCTTGCCATTCGCGAGGACGAATTCATAGTTTTTGCCTCCGCCGACATCCTCTTCCGCTGCAAGATCGACGAGCTCCGCGCAAGCGAGCTGCTTTCCAAGGACGGAGTAGTTCTTATCGGTCCCGACCTTGAGCACGGGGGCGTGGAGAGGACGATAATTGCGTATTATGTATATTATAGGAAGTGAAACTATCCGCCTATGGCGGAATGATAATCCGCCTGCGGCGGAATGATAGTCGGCTAAAGCCGAATGAAGGTGGATTTTCGCCGAGGCGAAAATCTACATTATAGAAAAAAGGGTTGGCTCATTTGGGTGTTCTAAAAGAAAAAAGCACAATAGTCTCACCAATAACGGTAAAATATGTCTTAATGAGCCGGCTCCTTTTTATAGTTATTATTACCAAAATCAGGTATGTTGTTTTGTACATTTCGCTGAATTGTGTTCATAGCTATTGACAAAGCGGGTGGGATGTGATATAATACAGTCAAATGAACGCAAGAAAGGAATGCTGTTATGAGTAAACAAGAAAAAAGCCCCTATCTTAAATTGATTTTCGACCTGTTAAAGACCGCGATTGCAACTTTTCTGTTCTTTCTTCTCTCGAATAATCTTATCCGCGCGATATTTGAGGATGAGCAGGATAGGAGTGTTATCACGCTTGCTTTGGTCATTACTGTCTACTTCTTCTATTTTATCGCGTTTTATATAATGCACGCAAGAAGGAGCATGGATGATTATTCGCTTAATATGGGTGACAGAAAATATTGCCTCAAGGAAGATTTTAAGGAGATCGTCACGGGCGACGGAAAGAGGCTTGCGATAATTTACGCCGTTCTTGCCGTTATGATGGAACTGATGGCACGTATCAAGGTCTTGAGATCTTTCGCGGTCGTTTTTGTATCTGTGTTTCCGATCTTTGCGATATCGGATTTTCCCGTGCTGATCGCGCTTATCGGATGGACGATCCTTACTGTCGGTTCGATCATAACCATTGTCTACAGCCACCACCGCGTACACGTACTTAAAGCAAAAGGAAAACTGTAAAATCAAAACGCCTCATCCGACAGGACGAGGCGTTTTTACTATAATTGAGATTTTCGCTTCGGCGAAAATCTACCTTTCATTTTCTGCGAAGCCGATCACTTTACGTCCGCCGAGAACAGATGAACCTTATCAATTCCTCTTGTCTCGACAAAGATAACGGTAAGCTTCTTCGCCTTTACGCCGAGGGCGATCTTGCGCAGAGCGTTGTGGTTCTCTGTTTCAGCGAAGATCTCCTTGCCGTCGGCAAGAACGCGGAAGGACTTGACGAGGGTGTTTGCAACCTTAACGGGAACGAAATCCTTGCCTGTCATAAGCTTCTGCGCGAAGACACGCATCTTCTTGTTGGGAGTGATCGACTGGCGCGAGAAGTCGGGGTCGAAGACGAGACGGAGCTCCGAAAGTTCCTTTTCCTCTCCAAAGTCGAATTCAAGCGCATCGCCGATGTTAAGGGTAGCATAGTTGACCTTCATATCTTCGTCGGGACGCTCGATGCCGTTCTGGAGAAGCGCAAGCTCTGCCTCGGGAAGGTTGATCTTTGCCTGCTTTGTCAGCTCGGGGATCTCGCGGACGGTGCCGGGGAGGTAGCAGCCCGCGTCGCGGAGCTTATCCTGGAGGGTCTTCATCTTGGTTTCGTAAACGCCGTGGGGAGTTACGCCCTCGTTTACGCAGATCGAAGCGGCAGTACCCATAGCCTGACCGATGAGGGCGCAGGTAGCCATAACTCTTGTGGAGCTCATTGCGGCGTGGGTCGCGCTGATGTTTCTGCCCGCAAAGAAGAGGTTGTCGACCTCGTGACCGTAAAGTACACGGTAGGGAATGCCGTAGGGCGAGGGAGCGGGATAGAGCTTGGATGCGGGTGCGCCGGTCATATAGGAACGGAAGCCCGCGGGGTTGTGGTCGTCCATCGGCCAGCCGCCGTATGCAACGATGTCGTCAAATTGTCCGCCTGCCTCAACGTCATTTTCGGTGAGAACGTGTGCGCCGATATAACGGCGGCTCTCTCTCTTGCCGGGGATGCATCCGACCCACTCGAGAGTCCAGTTGGTGGCGTTGTGGTCGCCGTAGTTCTTAACGTGGTCCCAGATGCCGTATGCGATCTTGATAAGCTCATCGCGCATTTCCTCGGCATCGTGAATGCTGTCGTATTCGCCGCCGAGCTCGAGCCACCAGAAGTTGGTCTCACTTGTGCCGAGCTTGTGGGGACGTGCAAGATATTTGATGTCCTGAACCTTAACGCCCGAAACACCGGTGCTTGCATCGATGAATTTGCCGCTTGCGTCCTTGATGACGTTGAAGTCATCGTCGGTCTCGAATTTGTATGCCCATTCGGGAGCGGTGAAGGGAACGGGTTCGTCGGTCTCGCGCGCCTGGATGAGGCAGGACATGCCCATTGTCTTCTTGTCCGCAACTTCCTTGCCCATAGCTTCGCCGTATTCAGAAGCAGCCTCACGGCCTACACGCCACTTTGCGCCCGAGATGGGAGCAAGGATAGAGTCGCCCGAGCAGTCTGCGAAATATGTAGCCTTTACGGTGTGCCAGGTGTAGGTGGTCATCTGCCAAGCGGTGACGGATGTGATGTGTGATACGCCGTCCTTTTCGGTACGGTCAGCGTCGCAGCAGGTGGTGTTGAGAAGCAGGGTGATGTTCTTTTCAGCCTTGACCTTTGCCCACATTACGTTGTCAAAGGTAGTGGGGATGAGGGTGGGGTTGATGTAGATATTTTCCTCTTCAAGCTCGGAAATGATACCTGTTTCGCGGTTCTCAAGTCCGTGAGCGCCACGCACCCACATTCTGATCTCGCTCGATGCGTTGCCGCCGAGCACGGGTCTGTCCTGAATAAGAACTACCTTGGTGCCCTCACGAGCCGCAGCGATTGCCGCGCAAAGACCGGTAAGACCGCCTCCTATGATGCAGAGGTCAGCGGTGTGTTCAATATGGCGCATGCCATTGGTTTTTACAGTAAGTTCACTCATTTTTCGGCTCCTTTAGTCCATAACAATGGTTACTTTGGTATAGAATTCTTTTCTGTCGCGCATCATTTCAAGTGCTTCAACGCAACGCTCAAGGGGATAACGGTGTGTGATAAGAGCCTCGTAGTCGATAAGGTCGCCGTCAGCCATAGCCTTTGCGGTTGCCTCCCAGTCATTGATCTGGCTGTTATAGGAGGAGTTCCAGGTTCCGCGCAGGGTGATCTCGCGGCGGAGGATCTGGGAATATACGCTCTGTGTGATAGTCATATCGCGCGCGGGATTACCCATAAGGATAACGCGGCTGTGAGGCTTCATGGACTTGATGAGGTTGCAAAGAGCCTGGGGAGCGCCCGTACCCTCGATAGCGCAGTCAGCAAGACCGTCGCGCTCGGGATCGTAAGCTTCAAAGCCGAACTTCTTCGCAAAAGCAAGCTTTTCCTCGCTGATATCAACAACGCGGACAACTCCCGCACCCGCTTTCTTTGCCCAAGCGGCGGCGATAAGACCGATGGGTCCTGCGCCCCAGATGACAACGGTATCGCCGAGCTTGACTTCAAGACGGCGAACTGCCGCGCGCGCAACAGCACCCGGCTCAACGAGGGATGCACAAGCATAGGAAAGGTCATCGGGAAGGAGAATGAGGTTGCGAATGTCTACGGCAAGATATTCGGCAAAAGCACCGTCGCGGCGCGAGCCGTAATAGTCATAATTTTCGCAGTTTGCAAATTCGCCAAGCTCGCAGGGAGTGCACTTGCGGCAGGGAAGGAGGGGGAATACAGCGGCGCGGCGACCGATGAGGGACTTGTCATCAGCTTCAACGATCTCGCCCGCAAACTCGTGGCCGGGAATGGTGGGGAAGTGATATGTACCCTTTTCAAATACGCGGGGGATATCCGAGCCGCAAACGCCCGCAGCGCGGATCTTGAGAAGGACTTCCCCCTCGCCTCTCTTCGGCATAGGCACGTCCTCGTATCTGAAGTCGCCAACTGCGTGGAGTACGCAGGCCTTCATTGTTTCATTGCTCATTTTTTATGTTCTCCTTATCGGAATTATTTACGCTTTGCCGTTGCAACCGCAAACGAGGATGCGCTGCTTGACGGCTTCAACAACTGCGGCACGTGCTGCTGCACCGTACTTCTTGGGGTCGTAGATCTTCTCGTCGGATGCAAGGTTCTCGCGAACTGCTGCGGTGTAAGCAACGCGAAGCTCGGTTGCAAAGTTGACCTTGCAGATGCCCTCTGCGATACAGCTCTTTACAGCCTCGGGAGAAAGACCCGATGCGCCGTGAAGTACGAGCGGGATCGAACAACCGTTTTCTTCAAGCTTCTTGCGGATTGCAATGAGTCTGGGAACATCAAGAACAGGAGTGCCGACGTAGAAACCGTGTGCGGTTCCGATTGCTACTGCGAGGGAGGAAATACCGGTACGCTTTACAAATTCAACGGCTGCATCGGGGTCGGTGCCGTTGTCGGCGTCTGCCTCGTGGTCGTCCTCCTTGCCGCCGACCTTGCCAAGCTCGGCCTCGGTGGGAATATTGAATTTATTGGCGATCTCGACAGCCCTGGCGGTCAGTTCGACGTTCTTTTCAAAGTCTTCGCCCGAGCCGTCGAACATTACGGAAGTGTAGCCTGCGGAAGCGGCAGCCTCACAGAGCTCAAGGGAAGAGCCGTGGTCGAGGTGAACGGCAACAGGAACGGTAGCCTTATCTGCAAGCGCCTTTGCGATAGCGGCAAAAACTTCGGGGGATGCATACTTAACTGTCGAAGGAGTAGTCTGAAGGATGACGGGAGCGCGGAGCTCTTCTGCAGCCGCGATGATGGCGAGAGCCATTTCCATGTTCTCGAAATTGAATGCGCCAACGGCATAGCCGCCCTTCTGCGCGTCGAGAAGCATCTGTTTTGTGGTAACGTAGGACATTTCTTTTTACCTCTTTATCTTTTGATTTTTACAAGCCTTTGTATTCCCGAGGAGAGAAGCGACGCAAATTCGTCGATCTCCTCGAATGTGTTATCTTTGCATAAGCTCATTCTGATCGTGCAATCGGCGTCGGATTCGGAAAGTCCGAAGGCAACGAGAGCCGAGCTTACGTGGCGATTTTTCGCATTTGACGAGCAAGCCGAGCCGCTCGAAACGCACACTCCGCCCGCAGAAAGAAGATTGAGCATCGTCTGGCTCTTGATGCGGGGAAGGGTGATGCTTAAAATATGCGGAGCGCGGACTTCGGGGAGATTTACGGTAGCTCCAGTCTCTGTAACCTTCTCAATTGCGTAGGTTGAAAGAGTGAGCAGGTGCTTGTAATTCTCGTCCATCGCGGGCTTCATAATTTCCGCCGCCTTGGAAAAGCCGACTGCTCCCGCAAGATTTTCGGTGCC
>JAZSOQ010000051.1:0-3057 GCA_045537015.1 Eubacteriales bacterium | reverse complement strand
CATTTCGCCGAAGGCGAACTATCATTCGCGCCCCGCGCGACTACCCCCAACGGAGGTCAAAAGTGCTATTCATATCAGTTGCCGCCGCAATCGTCGGCGTTGTGCTCTTGCAATATTTCGTTTACAAGAAAAAGGGCTTTTCCAATATCGAATACAGCGCGACGCTCTCCTCGGGCGAGGTCTTTGAGGGTGATGACGTCTATCTCTACGAGGAGATCCGCAACGTCGGTGCGCTACCCTTGCCCTATATCAAGATCGACACCGACCTGCCCGACGGTATGGTCTTCACTCTGCTCGAATCCACGATCCACGATAAGGGCGGCGTGTTTTCCAAGAACTCCAAAGGCAAGGATGACGGTCTTCGCAAGATCAAGCATACGGGCTCGATCCAATCCCTTTTCGTTCTCCGCCCCTATGCCTGCATCCGCCGACGCTGGCGTTTGACCTGCAAAAAACGCGGCGACTACACCCTCCAAGGCGTACTTGCAACCGCAAGCGACATTCTCGGCATCGGCGTGCATTCAAAATTCATCGAGCTTTCAAACAAAGACCGCAACCGCCTCATCGTCCTTCCCCGCCCCGAGGATCTCGCGGGCAATTATACATCGTCGCGCTACCTTTGCGGCGATATAATCTCGAACACCTGCCCCGTCACCGATCCCCTCCGCCTTTGCGGAGCGCGTGACTATCTGCCGCAGGACCCGATGCGACTCATCAACTGGAAATCGACCGCAGCGCACAACAAACTTATGGTCAACGTCGAGGAGCGAACGGTGCGCCACCGCTTCTCACTTCTGCTGAATATGTCCTCGCGACAGATCGAGAAAAATGACGTTCCCTCCGATCCCGGAGCGATCGAGCGTTGCGTCACGCTTTGCACCTCGATACTCGATCGTATCGCCGCCGAGGACGTTCCGGTCCGCTTCTTCTCAAACTATCCGCCCGAGGATATGGCTGAATTCGGCGGAGAAGCCGTTTCTGACGATGAGATCGGCTCAAAAGTCGGCAAATGCGGTCCATTCCGCGGCGCGCGCGATATGATCTACGCCCTGCGTATGCTCGCGATGCTCAAAATGAAGATCTCCACGCCCATCGACCGCGTTTTCGACCACATCGCCGCCCATCCCGAGCTTTACCGTGAAAATGAAAATATGATAATCGTCACGTCCTATATCGACCGCAGAATGATGAATCTGCGCGAGGCTCTCGCCGCAGAGGGCGTCCGCGTGATCTTCTACGTCGCCACAACGCGCAACGAGGTCGGTGCGCTCAGCGAGGCGGAGGACGTCTATTTCCGAGTCGGAGGTGCATAATGAGAAACAAAGCCAATAATTCTCTTCCAACCACACCAAGCTTTACCGTGCTCTCCTTCTTCGGCATCTACTTCATTGTTTGCGCAGTAATTATCCCCTTCTTTTCAACGAATTTTCTCACCGTCATCGCGACGTTTGCGGTGATCCTCGCTCTGATGGCATTGGGATATTTTATGCAGGCGGGCTTCTGCGCCGTGACCGGCTTCAAACGTGAGCTCGAAACGCGCGCCTACGAACCCGAATACAAGTATTTCAAGAAAAACCGAGCCTACCCCATCTGGGCGGTGATCTTCTTCCTCTCGATCTTCGTAAGCAAGCTCACCGACCTCTATCTGCTCGAACGATCGAAAAAGCCCACCGTCGTTTACGACCCCGATTCCCTGCTGCCCCTTATAGTCGCCGCAGCGTTCTTCATTGCCGTGGCGCTCGGAGCCTTCGTTTGGTTCTACCCCTATACCCGAATCATGACGGGCGCGGGACTTTATACCGGTCTTATCGTACTGAGCATTATTTTCGCGCTATATTCAATGATGCGCGCCCCCGGTATGGTCAATGTAGGACTTTGCCTCATCGGCTATACCCTCTGCGCGATGTTTTCGGCTAACCAATACGCGCTCGGAAGAACCTACCGCGGCACCGTGGTCTCATTTATGACGCCGAAAACGAGAAGATACAATATGATCCTCTCGCTTGGTCTTGTCGCACTTTTCCTGCTCATCCTTTTTGCCGCGTATCTCGTTGTCAACGGCGTTCGCGTTTGCGTTCTCTTCGTCCTTGCCGCGATCTTGCGCGCCGGGACCACCACGGGTGATAACGATCCCGAGGAAAACGTTGTCGGCAATATCTCAAACGTCCTTTGGGGACGCGAGGACGTCGTCCATTCGGCAAATTACTGGCTTTTCTGGGTATTCGTTGTATTTTTCTTCATCGGTACCGCGATCTTTCTGCTCCGCCGACGCGCCGAATTCAGACGTTTTCTGGCTTGGCTGAAGGCAACCATCGTCGCGCTCTTTGAATTCATCTGGCTTCCCGTGCGCGATTCCTTCGACCACGGCGAGGAGTTTTTCAGCAACTATCTCGACGAGGAGATCAAACTGCAAAAGAAAGACATCAGCGCCAAGCGGCGAGCTGAAAGCGCGGCACACATGACTTGGTTCACCTTCAGCACCGAGCTCCGCGCGAAGAAAAACGAAGAGGAAAAATACCGCTTCGCCTACTCCACCTTCGTCGATCAGCTCCGCAAGATGCCGACCTTTGTCAAAAAATCCGACACCCCGCGAAAGATCCGCGACCGCCTCTCCGCCAGCGGACGAGTAGCAACGAAGCACGAGATCGAGATCATCACCGAAGCCTTCGAGCAGATCGAATACGCCAACAACCCCGCCACCTCCGAAACCGAAAAAGCGCTCGAAGCTCTTTGCGATAAGATACGCGAAAACTTATAAAGCGGAAAGTTTTGATCAAACTTTTTCAAAAGTTTGCAGATTCTTAAGGCAGAGCCTTAAGTCGCCCTCCGCAGAGGGCGAAACTCCCAATGCGCTCCGAGCCGACTGCGCCCCGCAGGCGGCTCGGAAGGAGTCAAACCTACCGCAAGCGGTAGGTTTCAGCCCACTGACAAAGGGTTCAGGACGAAAGTTCTGAGCCCTTTGTCGTACTTTACAGAAAAACAAAAATATGGTATAATATAGGTGCAAGAAAAAGCAAGGAGAAACGCCTATGTTTACAGAAAGAAACGGGAAGCAAA
>JAZSOQ010000039.1:0-25225 GCA_045537015.1 Eubacteriales bacterium | reverse complement strand
ATTTTACGATCCTTCCTTTGTCGTACTCTTTTTCTCCTCTTTTTGAGCCTTTTTCTTTTACTATCCTTGTTTTTCTCATATTTGCATAGCAAAAGGCTGAGCCTCTTGCTTGCTTTTTAAGCATTTGACTCAGCCCCTTTTTTATATAAAAGAAAAAGGCTGCAAGCACGACTTGCATCCCTTTTTCTATATTCAGGTTTACGCGAGTTTGTTGAGGGCGAGTGTAAACTGGCTCTTCTTATGAGCTGCGGCATTCTTATGAATGATACCGCGAGCAGCAGCCTGGTCAACACACTTAACTGCAACCTTGTATGCCTCAGCAGCAGCAGCCTTATCACCGGACTCAACAGCAGCATAGAACTTCTTGATGATAGTCTTCATCTTGGTGCGAGCGATCTTGTTCTGGAGTGTCTTCTTCTCGATAACAAGAATACGCTTCTTTGCGGACTTAATGTTTGCCAACAGATTCACCTCCCTATTTTTGTGTATTCGCTACGCCTGAGAGGTTACGCTGCGAATACTTCACAGTTGAATATTATACCATAAAACTTTTCTAATTGCAATAGGTTTTGCAAAAATAATTTGGTATTTTTCAAATATTTTTTGCAAAAACTACTTCTGACGCATCGCCGCGATCCTTTCGGGATCGGGGGTAACATAAGCCGTGTAATTTGTGTGGTAAATAACGAGTCCCGGCTTGCCTCCCGAAGGCTTTTTGATGTGCTTTGCAAAGGCGTAATCGACGGGGATATTGTTGCCCTCGGCGGTCGAATTGAACGCCGCGATCTCTGCCGCCTCGGTCATATCGAGCGCGGGCGGCTCCTCGCCGTCGGTCTTCATCAGCACGTGCGAGCCGGGAACACCCTTTGCGTGGAACCAGTAATCATCTTTCGCCGCGGTCTTGAATGTGATCTCCTCGTTTTGCAGATTGTTTCTGCCGCAGAGAACCTCATATCCGTTCGTGGTGATATACTTGAGCGGCGGATTCTTGACCGACTTTGCGGGAGCAGCACCCTTCTTTTGTTTGAGATAACCGCCGTTTTCAAGCTCGTGGCGGATGCCTGCGAGATCTGCGCCCGTTTCGGCTCTCGAAAGTGCATCGCGGACAGTATAGAGATAATCAGCCTCGGCATTTGCCAGCTCAAGCTGATGTGTCAGCTCGCGGCGGGCGGTGTTGCATTTATTGTACTTTTTATAAAGCTTCTGCGCGTTTTCCGATGGCGAAAGACGAGTGTCGAGCTTTATCACTCGCTCGGCGAACTCGCCATCATCGTTCATTTCGGAATAATCGGTGAGTCTGACCTCGCCGTCGCCCTTTTTGAGACGGTAGATGTTTGCGACAATGAGATCGGCATCGCGCTTGAAATCCTCGCCTTGCTCGCATCCGATAAGCTCCGCATTCTGCGCCTCGATCTTGCGGAGCACGCGGGAGATCGCGGACGAAACTGTGTGCTTGAGGTCGGAGGCGCGGTCGGTCACGAGTGCCGCGCGGTCGCGCTCGCCGAAATAGGTATCGAGAAGCTTCGCAAAGCTCTCGTAGCTGCGCTGCGCCTCGATCGGATACTGCGTCAAGGGCAAGAAGGAATATTCGATTGGGCGGTTGCCGTCGTAAACTGCAAAGGGCACGAATCTGCCCTCCTTTACGTCGCTGAAAACGCCCGAGAAGACCTGCCAGAGGCGAACGGGGTCGATGCTTCCGCAATCCGTCGCAGCGTCGCCCGAGGCGCGGAAAACGATCTCGCGTGCGACTACGGGAGCAACTCCGAGGTAGTTCTGATTGATAAACTTCGCCGCATTCTGCTCCCAAGGTGCTGCGGAAAGTCGCGAGATGAAGCCCTCCATCGTTTCGGTGAGAGGATCGTTCTTCCCTTCCTGCGCGGGCGGCATTTCATAGCGCATACCCGGAAGGATCTGGCGGAGGCGCGATGTCGTGAAATCAACGGTACGAAGCGCGGTGATTATTCTTCCGTCCTCATTTGCGAAGATCAGATTCGAGTTTTTGCCCATGATCTCCGCGATGAGGAGCTTTTTGCAATCAAATCCCATTTCGTCGCGAGTGCCGAATTCAAAGACGGCGACGCGCTCGAAGCCCTCTTGCCTTACATCGGTGAGGAATGCGCCGCCGAGGTGCTTGCGAAGAAGCATACAAAGCGAGGGCGGCACGGCGGGGTTATCGCGCATATTTTCGGTAAACGCCACGCGGGGATCGGACGCTCCGCAACGGAAGAGGAGCTTCTTTCCGCCCTCTCGTCCGCGCATCTGGAGAACGATCTCGTCAGCGCGGGGCTGATATACCTTTTCTATTCTTCCGCCGACCGCGGAAGTCTTGATCTCGGCGATTATTGCCGAGAGGAAACCTGCATCAAATGCCATAAATTATCCTATCCAAGCGGAAACCGTTCCGCTTACAAATAAACTTGAAATAAGACCGAGAACTATTCCGAGCCATTGCAAACGTGTCAGCTTTTCCTTGAAAAGCAGAGTTGCTGACAAGAGCGTCAGAATAAGTCCGCCGGTATTGACGATCGGAAAGAAGACCGCCGAGGGCATCGCACCTGCGAGATAAAGATTCGCAACGTGCGGAACGGCAAAAACCGCACCGCTGAGGAGCGCCGAAAGCGTCTGCTTTGAATTGGGGACAAAACGCGCCTCGCCCGCTTTTTTGCGCTCATAAAGCCAGATAACAGCAGAAACCGCGGTCATAAAGGCAAACGCTGAAACGAGGAAAGCTGTGCTTTGTGCTTTATATTCAGTATTTTGGTGGATCTTCTGCATTACGCCGACAAGACCGTTCGTCACGCAAGAAGCGAGCGCAACGAAAAGCCATTTTATCGAAGATCTTCTTCCGCCGTTGTTTTTATCCGTCGAGAAGATAATGCAGAAGACCATAATGCCCATTCCGATATACTGAAAAATATCAATGCTTTCGCCGAAGAAAATACCGCTGACCGCCGCGATAAGGCTTGCGAGCGATACGATAACGCTTGTGTAGGAGAACGGACCGATCTCAAGCGCCCACATATAAGTATAGCTTTGCGCAAGCACAAGAATGCCGAAAAGGACACCAAGGCCCGCCGAGACAAGCGAAAAATCGGTGATGCTTGCAAAGGGATCGGAAGCTACGGGATTGATCGAAAAGATCAGTATAAAAGCAAGACACGCAATGCCCATGCAAGTGTTATAAAACCAATTGCTCTCCCTGCCCGCGGGCGCGGTTTTGTTATAAAACTTTTTGGTGACGCTCGTCGCCGTATTGAATATCAGCGATATGACGAGCAATGCTCCAACCGGAATTAAAAGTAACATCTGTCACTACCTCTAAGATCAATCGATTTTAACGAACACGTTCTCCCTTGCGGATTTTCTCGCAGCGAGGCAGAGTTTTGCCGAAAGGATGCCGTATGAGAGTGGTGCGGGCGATTTTGCGCCGCCGAGCATTTTGACGTAGGAATCGATCATCTTGCGGTCTCCGCCGCCGTGTGAATGCTGACAGAATTCTGTCATATCGATATGCTCGGTTTTGTTTTCGTTATGATAAAAGATGTCGATACATTTTGAATTGAACTCAAATTCAAGCGTTGCGTTGTAGCCGATGATACGCAGACCTCGTCTGCCCGCCGCCTTGCGTGCGACGAAATTCTGGCTGTAAACGGCGTGCATTCCGTCCGCGTACTGAACTATGATCGATGCGCTGTCGTGATTGCCGGTATCAACGGCGAAGCAACAGTTATCCCGGACTTCATATCTGTCGCCGTAAGTCGCGACGTTAATATCGCTTTCGGGGCAGCTCTCGCGCTTTTCGCAATCCTTGCATTTGAGACCTGCGGGCATATCGCCGAGGAAGATATTCTTCGTTTCTGTCGCGCTGATCATAACGGGTTTCGGCTCGGAGAGGATGAATTGAATCAGGTCGAGATCGTGCGTTGATTTCTGCAAAAACAGACCGCCCGTTTCCTGATCGTCGCGATACCAGCCGTGATAATAGCCTCTTGCATAAGGAACGTTATTGATTCCCTGCACCTGGCTGATCTTGCCGAGGATGCCCGTGTCGATTATTTCCTTTGCTCTGACGGCAAGAGGAGCGACGCGAAGCGGGAAGGAGATAAGCGTCTTTTCATCCATCGTATCAAGAATGCCTTCAAGCGCGGCAAGGTCCTCGTCGGTGGTTGAAACAGGCTTTTCAAGAAGCACGGGAATACCGTAACGTGCGTTGATGAGCGCCATTTTTGTATGAAGCGAACAACGGGTACCGATTATCGTTCCGTCGAGCTTTTCGTTCTCGTACATCTCCACGGGATCTCGGTAAATACGTGCATCGGGCGCGCCACAGACCTCGAGCTGAGCGCGAAGCTCTTCCTCGGGACGGACGTCGACTATCGCAACGAGGCGGCATTTGTCATTGCCCTCGGTCTCGCTGTAAGGCATAATGCTCTTCTCCCAGATACCGCGCGCACGCGAACCGAAACCGATTATACCGATGTTATATGTTTTTACCATTTCACTTCTCCGTTTCATTAATCAATCTTTTCGACCATTCAAACAGTTTTTTCGACATTTCGTCGAAATCAACCTTTCCGCCGTTTTTCAGATCTGATGATACTTTAACGATCTCGCCGTCCGGAAGCTCCAATAGCTCGTCGCGTTTTTTGATATATCTGCCCGTCAGCTTAAAAGCGCAGGCTTGTGCGATGAAAAACGCGGATTTATAAAGTCCACGCAATATTTCCTCGCTTTTTTCATAGAGCACATTATGTACACATCCGTGGTAAACATTACACGCACCGGTCTTTATTGCGCGATCAATCATGCGGATATCAAGCAAATCAAGCAATTCATCAAGGCTTCCGCGCAAGGGTACGGTATCGTGATAAAACTGAAAGAGATCGGAGGGCTCCCAATTGAGCAGTTCCTTTTTGCCCGAAAGGAATCCGCAAGCCAATTCTCTGTACGGCAATAAGTTGAGTATTGAATTATATTTTTGTATATCCGAGTAAGACAGCTCGTCAAGTATCACCACAATATCAATATCGCTCGTTTCGGTCGCTTCGCCGCGGGCGTAGCTTCCCTGCAAGCCAACAAACCACAGCCGTGCTCCAAAAGCTTCGTCAACCTTATGCAACAATTGCTCAGTCCAACTTTCAATGTCAATCATCCCAATCCAACCTTTCTGTTTTACCTTTCAAATCAAAAGATCGGCGTCGAAAGATCCTCGACTATTTCATCGAGGCAGTACTTTCCCTTCACGGCGGGCTCGCGATCCTTCCACTTGCCGTTTGTGAAATCGGGGATATCAACGGGAGCGCCGTTCTGCTTGATCGATTCTGCGGAAAGGCAGCCGATACAGAGCCAAGCGGCAGTATCATAAGCATCAATAGGCGTATCAGTGCCGTTTTTCACGCTTTCGACAAATGCACGGCAAACAAGCCAGTCCATACCGCCGTGACCGCCGCGGGTTCCCATTGCTTCATACTCGCGGTGAAGCGGATGATCGTATTTTTCAAAGAATTCCGCCTCGTTATCCTGGGTCTTTTCGGGAGTGATGCCGTGCAGATATACCACGCGGCGATCCTCCATTGACATACCCTTCGTGCCGCGCACGGAGATGTTGCGCGAATAGTGAGAGCGCGGGAGAGTGGTATCGAGAGTCAGAAGGATGGTTTCACCGTTCGCGCAGGTTATGATCGTGTTGACTATGTCGCCCTGTGCATATTCCATCGTCGCATACTTGCTGTCCGCGCCGAATCGTTGCGCTGAATACTCGTTCAGCGCAACGCTCTTCGTTGCGATCGAATTAAGGCGAACCATACGGTTTCCGCGGTTGATGGAAAGGAATTTTGAGATCGGGCCGAGCTCGTGCGTCGGGTAGTTCTCACGGTTTTCCTTAATGTAATGCGGGAGTCTGTAATGCGGGGGATCTTCGGTATCTATATTCTTGAACAGATCCTCGTCGGGCAGATAGTGCTGATAACCGCCGGTACAGTGAACGAGCTCGCCGAAGAGCCCCTGCTTGATCATATTCAGAAGCATCATCTCGCGGCGGCCGTAGCAACAGTTTTCAAGCATCATAACGGGCACGCCGGTTTCTTCGTAAGTCTGCACAAGCTCAAAGCATTCATCGAGCGTGTCTGCACAGCCAACCTCGATAGCAGTATATTTGCCCGCGAGCATCGACTCTTTTGCAATAGCGATTCGACCGCTCCA
This sequence comes from Eubacteriales bacterium, assembly GCA_045537015.1. GTDB lineage: Bacteria > Bacillota > Clostridia > Oscillospirales > CAG-272 > CAG-390. The sequence continues at coordinate 19,024 of JAZSOQ010000039.1, read as the reverse complement.
GCCCGTCATAATGACTACCGCATCGATTTCGGGATCGGCGAGGATCTCGTGATAATCCGTCGTCGAAGCGGGTGTGTATCCGCCTTTTTCGAGAACGAGCTGCTTAGCCGTTTCAATGCGTTCCTCGGAGACGTCACAGATAGTCTTGACGTTGACGTCTTTCATCTGCGAGAAACACGCCTTCAGCACACCGCGTCCGCGGCGGCCGAGGCCTATATAACCAATGTTGATTTTTTCTTTCATGAGAGTACTTCCTTTCAGTGCACAGAAGAATTGCTTATATTATAACATAACTTAATAAATTGTTCAAGATGAAAGACGTTTTTTATTAAAAAAACGGACACTCAAACCAAAAAAGTCTTGAGTATCCGTTTTTTCATAAAAAGATATTAACCGAACATAACCTGATCGACTTCGTCGAGCGAGGGGAATGCGTAGTCGGGCTTTTCTGCTACGGTTGCAGCCTCAACGTCCTCGGGAGTGGTCTCGCCGGAGTAAACGAGAACTGCGGTAACACCGTGCTTCTTGCCAAGAGCGATGTCGGTGTAAAGTCTGTCGCCGAAGATGCACATCTTGTCAACAGATACGCCGGTGGCTTCGCTGATCATCTCAACGGTCTCCTTGTAGGGCTTGCCGAAGTAGGTGGGTGTCTTGCCGGTGGAAGCGGTTACAAATGCTGCGATAGCGCCGCTGTCGGGGATGAAGCCGGTCTCGGTGGGGCAGTTGAAATCGGGGTGAGTGGAAAGATACTCAGCACCGCCGCGAACAAGACGGCACGCGTCGTCCATCTTCTTGTAGGTCATGGTGGTGTCAAAGCTGGTGACAACGATGTCAGCCTTCTCCTCGTCGCCGGTGAGCATATTGATGCCCGCGTCCTTGAAGCTTTCTACAAGCTCATCGGTACCAACGAGATATACGCTCTTGCCGTCGCGGTGACGGCGGAGGAACTCGATGGTTACGTCGCCCGAGGTCATGATCTCCTCACGTGTGGGAGAGAAGCCGAGCTTCGAAAGCTTCTGAACGTAGAAATCAGAGGTGTGGGATGCGTTGTTTGTAAAGAAAAGAACGCGCTTGCCCGCTGCACGAAGATTGTTGATGAAGCGGATAGCGAAGGGGAAAACGTTGTAGCCGAGGTAAATAGTGCCGTCCATATCAAAGATATAGAGCTCTTTTTCGTTGAGAATTGAAGTATCGGGATTCTTGAAAGCCATTTTTCTTCTCCGTTTTTTTAAGTATTTTCTTAAATATTATATCACAGACTTGATTTTTTTGCAAGAGTTTGATATAATATCAGTATGAATAAATATGAAATTTTTCCCGTGAGGACTAAATAAATGACAGATTACATCATCAAACCCGATAACAAGAAGACAGTCGTTGGCATCGACGTTGGCGGAAGTACGACAAAGATCGTCGGCTTTGCGCCCGGCGGCAAGCTTCTCTCCCCCATATTCGTCCAGGCGACTGACCCCGTGACATCGATCTACGGAGCTTTTGGCAGATTCACACTTGAAAACGGACTCTCGCTTGACGAGATCGATCGCATCATGATGACGGGAGCAGGCAGCAAAGCCATTCAGTCTCCCATCTATAACCGCGAGTGCAAGAGCGTTTCGGAATTTTCAAGCACGGGCATCGGCGGGCTCTATCTTTCGGGACTCGACGAGGCAATCGTCGTAAGCCTTGGAACGGGTACTGCACTCATACACGCCAAGCGTACTGCAGACGGAACAGTTACCGACTACCTCGGTGGTACGGGTGTTGGAGGAGGTACGATTCTCGGACTTTCCCGTAAAATGCTCGGCATCGGATCGATCGAACATCTTGAGCAGATCTCTGAAGGCGGCGACCTCGGGCAGGTCGACCTCCGCATCAAGGATATCTCAAAATCGGGCACCTTCAAGGGTGTAAATGAAAACCTGACGGCATCGAACTTCGGCAATCTTTCCGATCTTGCGTCAAAGAAGGATATTGCACTCGGCATCTTCAACATGGTTTCCGAAACCGTTGCAATGATGTCCATTTTCGCGGCGCGTCAATTCGGCATCAAGGATATCGTTATGTGCGGGAACCTGACTTCAATCAAACCCGTCTGCGATACCTTTGCAAGCCTTGCGCCCACATTCGGGGTCAACTTCATCGTTCCCGAAATGTCACAGTACGGCACCGTTATCGGCGCGGCGCTTCAGTAAAGGAGTAAGTATATGAAAGCAGTAGTATTATACGGTCCAGGCAACGTTGCAGTCGGCGACCTTCCTCTCAAGGACCTCGCCGCGGGCGAAGTTCGCGTAAAAGTCGCTTATTGCGGCATCTGCGGCAGCGACCACCACAAGGTCAGCGGAAAGAAGAATACAAGACCTGTAACCTATCCTGTTGCACTTGGACACGAGATCTCGGGCGTTGTAGCGGAGGTCGGCGAGGGCGTTACCGAATTCAAGCCCGGCGACCGAGTAACCGTCGACCCCAACTGGGGATGCGGCAAGTGCGAGTTCTGCAAGGACGGCAAAAAGTCCTTCTGCAAGAACAGCCGCGGTGTCGTCAAGGGTATGGCAGAATACATAAATGCTCCCGTTGAAAACGTTTATCACATTCCCGAAAAGCTCTCTCTTCGCGATGCGGCACTCGCCGAACCGCTTGCGTGCTGTCTGCGCGGCGCAGACCTCCTCGGAGTCAAGCACGGCGAACGCGTCGCTCTCGTCGGTCTCGGAGCTATCGGTACAATAATGATACAGCTTATCAAGTCGGCGGGTGCTGGCGAGATCGTCGTCGTCGAATACGACGAGACCAAGGAAGCTCTCGCAAAAGAGCTCGGCACGGACGTCTTCATCTGCTCAAAGGATGAAGAAAAAATTGCGGAATATGCATCGAAATACAACGTCGATAAGGTCATCGAGTGCGTTGGAAACACGGGAGCACAACTCTCTGCCCTCTCTATCGCGGGACGCGGCGCGACTGTCGTAATGTTCGGAGTTGCGGATTCTGCAAAGACCACCCCGATCTCGCTCTACGATGCTTTCATCAAGGAGCTGACGATCAAGACCTCGTATGTCAACCCCTACACCACCGAGCGCGCCGTCAGAGTTCTCGCTTCGGGTATGCTTGACACATCAAAGATCATCCACCGCGAGCTGACTATGGAGGAAGCCGCAGAGGAATTCATGAACCCGCAGCTTTCAAGATTCGGCAAGTTACTTGTAAAAATTGACTGATAATATTTAATAATTTTCATTTGGAGGTACATTATGAAAAAAATCACCAAAATTCTCGCACTTGCAATGGTTCTTGCAATCGCTTGCATCACTCTTGCTTCTTGCGTCAAAATTTCCGGCACCTACGAAAACAACGGCTTTTTCGGTCTCGGTTCAACAGAGCTGACCTTCAAGGGCAGTAAGATCACAGTTGAAATGGGCGACGTAAAAGCAGAAGGTACTTACAAAATCGACGATGACAAGATCACGATCGAATTTCCCGATGAGAATGAAGACGATCTCACATGGAGCGATCTTTTCAGGGTTCTTAACGGAGAACACGATTTTGAAAAGGGCGACGGTTACATAAAGATCGGCGGCACCAAATACACAAAGGCTGACTGATGCACAAAAGGCACTTCAAATCCGAAGTGCCTTTTGTTATTATAATGTTACCGCACGATCATCATGACCGCGGTAAGTATTGCGAGGAAGCCGAAGTTAAATGCCGAAAAAGTAATGATATATTTCAAAGTTTTACCGGGGTTGTGGCTTGTGTATTCCTTGAAAGTGATAAGACTTGCGAGAGACGCGATAAGCGTGCCCGTTCCGCCGATATTTACGCCGACAAGAAGATCAGCATAGTTTTCTGTAAACTGCGAAAGAAGGATCGCAGAGGGTACGTTACTGATAAACTGGCAGGAAAGCGTGCTGACAAGGAGGGTATTCTTGTCGAGAAGCCAGGAAAGGAAGTTGCGGACGATGTCGATCCGCGCCATATTTCCCGCGAAGATAAAGAAGAAAACGAAGGTCAGAAGAAGTCCGTAGTCTACCATTCCAAGTACCTTGCGGTCGGCAACGATAAGCACGGGAGGGATAACGATAAGTCCCATCCAATAAGGAATACCTCTGAAAACGATTGCGATCGAGAGGGCAAAGAGAGCAAGATAAAGAAGCGTTTTCTTGGGGTTAAGCTCTATCTTTTCATCCGCGATCTTCATCGGCTCGTTCTTGACAAAGATGAGGCAGCAGAGCGTGATAAGAGCCACCGCAAGAACGAAGGGCAGGAGCATTATCTGCATAAACTCGCCCGTTGGGATATTGAAGAAGGAGTAGAGATAAAGATTCTGCGGATTGCCGAAGGGAGTCAGCATTCCGCCGAGGTTTGCGGCGATATTCTGCATAATGAATGTGAACGCCATATATTTTTCCTTTCCGGTCGAGGAAAGAACAAAATAACCGAGGGGAAGGAAGGTCAGCAGAGCCATATCGTTCGCGATCAGCATAGAGCCGATAAAGGTTATGTAAACAAGCGCGAGGATACTGATCTTTGCCGTTTTGAAGCACTGCACGATCTTGCGCGCAAGCATATAGAAGAAATTGATATTCTTCAAAGCACAGACAACCGCGAGTACGCAGAAAAGGCAGGTAAGCGTTTTGAAATCAAGATAACCCGCATATTCGGCATCGGGCGGAACAATAGCGGATGTGATCACCGCCGCACAGAACGCGATGAGAACAACTGCGTTCTTTTTTATAAAGGGAATTATATCAATATGGGGCAGATGATGATGGTGATGGGCGCGTTTTGCCTGAGATGAAGTCATTTCTTTTCTCCGTTACACAAATTTTTGCTCACCCCTTGTGGGGTGAGCAAAACACAAGCGATATTATAACACTAATAATATTATAAATCAAGAACAAATTGTTATATTTTTAATATATTTTTCCGTTCTCGAGTATCCAGTCGCGCCACAGCTTGTAGCACTTGGCGTAGAGATGCACTCCGTCGCCCGAATAGTCGGGGCTCATAGCTCCGCTTTCGTCGTCAAAGATCTCCTCAAATCCGAGATAAAAGATCTTTTTGTTGTCGGCAAGTGCGGCGAGGCGGCGGTTGAGCTCGTCGATGCGGGAATTTGCAAATGTGCTCGGATTTGAGTCAGCTTTCTTTTGGGTGACGTGCATATTCGACTGAATGATGATCTTCGCCTCGGGCTGATACTGCTTGATATATTCGATCACGGAAGAATAATTCTTGACCACCGAATTGTGGGAATATCCTATCTCATTGATTCCGAGAAGGATATATATCTTTCCGAATTTGCGTTCGGCAAGAAGCTCGGAAAGGTTATAGGACGAAGTATCCTTAGTTTCGGAGACCTTGTCATCAAACACGTTATAAACGTTCATCGATGTGCGTGCGAAATATGTAGCACCGGGGATTCGGGCATAAAGATAGAATCCGACGGTTCGCGAGTCGCCAAGGAAAAGAGTATCCGAGAAATATTCCTCGCTACTCTGCGGCTTTTTTGTTGTATCGGGAGCCTTTGTGGTAACAGGCGCGGTAGTTTCGGGCTTATTTGTGGTTTCCGGAGTTTTAGTAGTTTCGGGCTTTTTCGTAGTTTCGGGAGGTCTTTGCGTTGCGTCGGCTGTAGTTTCGGGTTCCTCTGTCACCTCGGGAGTAGCGGTTATTTCGGGCACCGTTACGTCCTCGGCAGTCGTTTCGGGCAGGGTGACGGTCGGATGAATGAATACGGGCTCGGTATCTTCGCCTTCAAGAACTTCCGCCTCGGTTTCGGGCGCGGAGGTTGCTCCGTCGCGAAAGAAGAACATCAGCGTTTCTATCGGATTTGCGCTGTCGGCGGAAACGATCAGCCCGCCAACGACCGCAAGCAGGATCGTCATAAGCAGGCATATAAGCAAAAGTCCGCCATCGGGATGGTTGTTTTTCAAAATGAGATTCCTTTCCGATCAATAGACCATCGGATTTGCGCCCTCGCAGAAGATCAGATATACCGAAAGCCAGAAAAGTGCAAGCATAACGGCAACGGCAAGAGGCTTGATATTTTTGAATTTTTCATATACTCTTCTCGGCATAGGAGTCAGGAAGATTACTCCGACCGCCATATAAACGCCTACATCCTTAAAATGTCTTACCCAGTCGGAGGGATCAACATATTCGGGAGTTCCCGAGAAGAAGGGGAATAGTCGAGTGAAATATATACCGAGATCCGCAAGGGTGAGGATGTTGGTATTGAATATCACCCACGAAAACAAAATTACCACGGGCAGATAAATATGTGAAAGGACTTTGTTCTTTATTATCCAATCGAGTGCGCCGAGCTTTTCAAGAAGGATAAAGATCAAAAGGAACGCCGCCCAAAGCATAAAATTGATGCCGTTTCCGTCAAAGCAGAGAGCGTGCCACACGCCCGTGCAAAGCCAGACGATGCAAAGATTCAAAACAGTGCGTCCCTTCGAGCATCTGCTGCCGCCAAGGGGGAAATATACGTTCTCCTTGAACCATTCGCCAAGGGTCATATGCCAACGGCGCCAGAACTCGCTGACCGAACGCGACACATATGGGTGAAGGAAGTTATCCGGCGTTTCATAGCCAAGCATCCTTCCGATACCGCGCGACATAAGCGAATAGCCGTAAAACTCAAAATAAAGATAAAGCGGAAACGCAAAAAATCCGAGCCATGCGAGAGGTGTCGATATTGAATCGATTCCTATGCTGTTAATGCCGTAAAGTCCCGCGACCCACACCCTGATTATTCTGTCGGCGAGAAGGATTTTAAGCGCAAGACCAATTATAAACTCATAAATTCCGCTGTTTATCGAGGCAATCGACAGCTTACCTTCTCCGAGTCTCTTCTTCCAATCGGCATAGGTCTGAATCGGTCCGCTGAGCACTTGGGCAAAGTTGACAAGATATGCCCCGAACGCAAAAAAGGATCGTTCGGCTTTGATTTTGCAGTCGTAGACCTGGCGCAGGTAGGACATATTCTTGAACATATAAAAGCTGAATCCGACGGGCGCGACAACAGCAAGTCCCTCGGGAAGGGATGCCGCGAAGGACTCGGTGATTATCGAAATGATCTTCGGCGAAAGCAAAGCGCAGGCATTCACAAAAGTGCAAAAGCCGAAAAGCAGTTTTCGCATTCTACACTCGGCAATATCGATGAAGAGCCCCGCAGCATAATTGAAGATCAGACTGCTTGCAAGTATCGCCATCGACATCAGATCACGCGCTGCAAACAGATAAAATACTACGCTTCCGAGAAAGAGAACGGCGCCTCGAAGCTTCTTGCCCGCCAAGGCATAAAGAGCCACCATGGACGGAAGAAATAAGAATATAAATTCCGGACTGTAAAAAGTCATGCCCTTCTCCTTTGCATAGTTTATCAATTTATAATTATACCACAAATATCGACACAAATCAACAATTAAGATGAATTCTTTTCAATAAAAAAGCAGAACCCAAAGGCTCTGCTTTTAGTTATATTTTATTTTGATTTTCCGAAATATGCATCGCGGAGATAGGATATATAGGAATACTCCGCACTGTAAACGCAGGAAGCGTCTTTGTCCACGCCGTATCTGATCGCACCGTCTGCGCTTTCAACGCTGACGACAGGCTCGGCAAAAAGACCTTCTATGCGGTAGCTGACCATTTCCCTTGCCGAGTCGTTCGGGAAATACTCGGCATTGTCGAGATATATGGGCTCGCCGGTGATCATATTTTCCGAAACTGCCTTGCCGTTCACCTTTACGGTTGCGCCCTTTGGAGCGATCACCGTTACATCAACGCTCGGTTTTATCAAAAAGTCGATCTCGCCAAGTGAAGGTTCATGCGCACCAAGGAGCAGGGTTACTTCGCGATGAGGAATGAGCGTAAACTGCGCGATCATCTCGCCGTCGGCATAAACGTTGTAAAGAGCGTTGTTTTCGGCTTTATAGCTGAGCTTTTTGCCGTCGAGCAAGTCGGACAGCGCCTTTTCGGGTGCGCCGATTTTATCGTATTCGGAATAAAATCCTTCCTCAAATTCGATCATTTCGGAGGTATCGGCGTAAAGGAAGCATTCGTTAAATACTCTTTCCGCCGCGTGCTTCGGCTGAATGCGTTCATATTCGGCAAGTCTTGCATTTATGTTTCCGAGATATATTGCCCACGCAAGGAAGGCAACCGCAAATATGCCAAGCCACGACGTCACAAAGATCAAGCCGCCGCGTGTGAGTCCCTTTTTCATCAGTCCTGCACCTCCCCACCCTGCATTATCTCATCGATCTCGCTTGCGGGAAGCGCAAGATATGGGATCCATTTTGTGCTCGGCTTGCTCATTGCGCGGCTGACGATCTCATCGCGGTATGTTTCGCTCGGGCCGTTAAGAACGGCAAAAAGCCAAGTCCAGCCGAGAGATGCCACAAGAAGCAAAGCGAGAAGGATCGAAACCAAGGAACGAAAAAGAATAACATCCGCCGAGCTCTTCTTTTCGGTCGGTCTTCTTCTCTGCCGGGACTCGTTGCCCTCAAAGGGCTCGTCTATCCTTGTCTGATAATCTTTAATACTCATGATACACCAAACCGCAATTATTTATTGTTGATAAACTCGCAAAGCTTATCCGAAAGGGTGCAGAAATCGGCAACCGAAAGGCGTTCGCCGCGGATGTTTGCATCAAATCCGCACTCAATGATCGCATCGGTTATATCTGCCTTTGAAATCTCGCCAAATCCCGCGGAAAGCGCGTTCGGAAGAGTCTTTCTTCTCTGCTCGAAGGCGGCACGCATGGTGCGGAAGAAGATCTTCTCATCCTTCGGCTTGCAGGGGCGGTCGCGGTAAAGATCGATGCGAACGACAGCCGAATCGACCTTGGGAGGAGGCAGGAACTTACCCGCCGGAACCTTCAAAAGCTTCTTGCAGGTGCCGAAATAATTTAGATAAGCGGTTACCGATCCGTAATTCGGTGTGCCGGGCAGAGCGCAGAGCCTGTCCGCAACTTCGGACTGGATCATAACCGTGATGCTATCGAAGGGCAGACGCGAATCGAGCAGCTCGAGGAGGATCGGTGTCGTGATATAGTAAGGCAGATTCGCGCAGACCGAAACTCCGCCCTTCTCAAAAGCATCGCCGAGGAGCTCGGGGATGTCGGTCTTCATAACGTCTGCGTTGATGACCTTGATATTTCTGTGCTCGCCGAGAGTGTATTTGAGAAGCGGGATAAGTCCGCGGTCGATCTCGAGAGCCACGACATTTTCGTAAAGAAGTGCAAGCTCGTGGGTAAGCGAGCCGCATCCCGCACCGATCTCGAGGACCGTCTTGGTATTAGGTCCGCCGCAGGACTCGGCGATCTCGGCAACGACCTCGCGGTCGGTAAGAAAGTTCTGTCCGAACTCCTTGCGGAAAGTCAGACCGAACATCGCCATAGTGTCTTTTATAGTTCTGATGTCACAAAGATTCATTTTAGCCTCTGAAATTCGGTATGTGTGATGTGTCAAGAATAAGCGCGGCGTTCGGATTGAATTCCTTGCCCGTGCAAACGGCGGGGAGAGTGACAAACTCTCTGCCGATGTCTATGCTGTAAGCACCGGGGTGATAATGGCCGCAGATGACGAACTCGACCTTGTCCCTGCCCTCGGTACCGATGATCTCAAGAACCTCGTCGGCGTTATTGACGATATGACGCTCCTCAACGCCAATGTCAAGGCATTGGTGGCAAAGGATCCAGAACCTGCTTCCCTCGGGCGAGGTTGCAAGAACTTCGCGGAGCGCTTCGATCTGATCAGCGGGGATATAGGTATCTTTCCAATTATACTTAACACCGCTGCCGTAGCGCGTGCCGTCCGAGCTGTAGTTCGCATCAAGGAAAATGAGATTGACCTCATCCGCGCGGCAAACAAAAGGCGGGCGCACGAAATCCGAAATGCGGTAGAAGGTATCATCATCGAGATTTTTGAAATCGTGATTGCCCTGCATAACAAGAACGGGCACAGAGCTGTCGCGGATGACTTTTGCCACGCGTGAAAGATGCTCGATGTCGTCAGCCTTGCTTGAACTGCCGTTTATAACATCGCCAAGGCAGATGGCAAGATCAACGCCGATATTTTCAAAATCAAGAAGCAGCTTTTGCAGCTTGCCAAGAGACCGCGAAGGGTAGCGGTTGCCGTTCGTGATCTCTTCCCTTCCGCAATGAAGGTCGGAAAAGAATCCAATTTTCATAAAAAATCTCCGTTTGGGGATAGAATTTAGTTATACATAATATATAATACTATATTATTTGAAAATAGTCAAGTGGAAAACGGTAAAAACTCATAATAAAAATAAAATAAAATTCAAAAAAGGACTTGAAAAACGCATTCGAATGTGATATAATATTACAGTCGCTGGTGTAGCACAGCCGGTAGTGCAGCTGATTCGTAATCAGCAGGTCGCAGGTTCGAATCCCGTCACCAGCTCCAAAAAGAAATAGGGTAGCCGTCGGCTACCCTATTTCTTTTTAGACCTGTATGGATTCGAACCTCTTGCTGTTGCTCCGCAACAGCAATCATTTGCGCGCTACCGCCGCATTTCATTTTCGCACAAATTATGCGCGCAAATATAGGTTCAGAATCCCGTCACCAGCTCCCCCAAAGAAGATACAATTCTTTCTTAAACAGCATTCAATCTTCTTTCGACATAGCGGTTTGGCGGCAAACCTACATTACAAGCCTCACAATACAAATCTTTTGCCATCTTTACATTATTACCGTCTATCAAGGCATTAACCGCAGAATTAATACCTACTACGGCTTGCTTTCTTTTATCAAAAGGTGTAGTAAAACTTTTCCATTCTCCGCACAGATAACCAGAAGAAGCTTGGGGTAAAGACAAATATTCTAATAATGCGCAACTCAGACCGCAAAGCTCTTTGTTATCAATCTGCATAAATCTTGCCGATAGCGAAAGATATATTAATTTATAAAAAATATTTTCGGGAATTGATTCGGTCTTTGCAATAAAATTCTCAAAATTCTGCTTAACAAAATTAAAGGTATCTTGAGAAAAAGTGAGATTGTTATTGGAATATAACGCTGCTCTGTGTATACTAAATTCCGCAAAATACAGTTTGTTATTCGAATTTTGCTCTACAGCTTTCCTGTATAAATCCCACCAAAAAGTACTGTATCCGTCTTTTTCTAATGCTAACCTCTGAGTAGCATCGCAAACAAGCCAATACAAATAACAAGAATCATTATTAATAATATACTTATAGAATTTCTTGTGGTTTTCATACAAAGAATGCCCTTCTCTAAGAAAAGCGTAATTATCCGAAATATTCCAATAACAAAAGCCTATATCTTCAAAATCGGCAACAACTTTATTCTCTATCAGTGATTTAAGATAAGCGATTAATTTCAAATCATTTTCTCTTTTATCCTGAATTGAAATTGCCGAACGTTGTCCGGTGATTTTTTGTTCTAAAAATCTATTTCTAATTTCATTATTCATATATTATCAAAAACATTCCTTTATCATCAAGCAACCCCATTTTTTGAGGTTGCTTGATTCAATTTATGCATTTACATGCTTAAACTGTGCTCCGTAAAGCTCGGAGTAGAAGCCGTTCTTTGTCATAAGCTCCTCGTGATTGCCTTGCTCGACGATCTTGCCGTCGCGCATAACGAGGATGCAATCGGCGTTCTTGATCGTGTTGAGTCGATGAGCAACGATGAAGGACGTTCTACCTTCCATCAGTTCTGCAAACGCCTTGTTGATCTTGATCTCGGTGCGAAGGTCGATCGAGGAAGTTGCCTCGTCGAGAATGAGCATCGGGGGCAGACAGAGCATTACGCGGGCAATGCAAAGAAGCTGCTTCTGACCCTGCGAAAGCCTGCCGCCGTCCTCACCGAGGGGAGTGTCGTAGCCCTGCGGCAGGCGCTTGATGAAGGAATGCGCGTGCGCCGCTTTTGCAGCCGCGATGACCTCTTCATCGGTCGCGTCGGGACGTCCCATCGCGATATTTTCGTGGATAGTACCCGAGGAAAGCCATGTATCCTGCAGTACCATACCGAAGCAAGAGCGCAGACTCTGACGAGTGACAGTCGAAATATCCTTGCCATCAACCTCGATAGAACCACCCGTGGGCTCATAGAATCTCATAAAGAGGTTCACAAGCGTCGTCTTTCCGCATCCTGTGGGACCGACGATGGCAATTCTCTGCCCCGGCTTGCCCCAGAAATTCATATTCTCCATGAAAGGCTTGTCGGTATAGCTGAATGCGAGCGAATGAGCCTCGAGTTTGCCCTTGAGTTCATCGGGCTTGAGCTCTTCTGCGCCCTCTACTTCGGGAGTCATTTCCTCGGCGTCAAGAAGTTCAAACACGCGGAGAGCGCTTGCAAGCGAGGACTGAAGTTCGGTGACAACGCCCGAAAGCTCGTTGAAGGGCTTGGCGTAGTTGGAAGCGTAGGTGAGAAGGGTCGAAATACCGCCCGCGGTGATAGTGCTTCCGGAGCTTATCGAAAGAAGCGCGGAAACGAGTGCGACACCGAAATAAACGAGGTTATTGACGAATCTCGTCGCGGGATTGGTAATCGAGGAGTAAAAGACCGCATTGGTCGTCACCTTGCGGTAACGGTCGTTGATCTCGTCGAAAGCGGCAAGGTTTTCCTTTTGGTGAGAAAACGCCGCAATAACATCGCGTCCGCCGACGGCTTCGTCGATAAGAGCCGTCTGCTCCGCCGAGGTCTCGCTTCTCTTCTTGAAAAGCGAGAAGGTGCGAGAGGCAATAAATCCCGCAACGAACATCGACATAGGAGTAAGGATCGCAACGATCAGCGCGACCTTCCAGTCGATGATTATCATAAACACAAGCGTGATAACGATTCCGAGCACGCTTGAATAGAGCTGGATAAGTCCCGTGAGCAGACCTTCGGAGAGGCGATCCGTGTCTGCAATAATGCGAGAGAGGACGTCGCCCGATGCGTGGTTATCAAAATAAGATACGGGAAGCTTTTGAAGCTTGCGGACTGCCTCGGCGCGGATGTCGCGGACGATCATCGTGCCCGCGCGTGTTGCGATGAGGCGGACGAACCAGTCAAGGACCGCTCCGGCAACAGTGAGCGCGAGTATGACCGGGATTATCTTTGCAATTCCGTCAAAATCGACCTGCCCCTTGCCTACGATAAGGTCGATACCGTTACCGACAAGGACAGGGATATAGTGCGACATAACCGTCGAAACCGCGGCGAAGATGAATGCGATAATGAAAAGAGGAATAAATCTCTTTGCGAATCCGAGCAGGCGGCGGATGACGTACTTCTGCTCCGACTTTGTGAGCTTGGAGGCTTTCTTATTCTTTGCCATCAGTTTTCACCTCCATACTGAGTTTCGTAGGTCTCGCGGTAAACGGAGCAGGTTTCAAGAAGCTCATCGTGAGTTCCAATGCCCGCTGCCGCGCCGTCGTCAAGAACAACAATGCTGTCCGCATCCTTGACCGCGGAGGGTCTTTGCGAGATAATGACCGTTGCAGGGGAATCCTCAAGCTTGGCTATGTTGCTTCTGACGAGAAGGTCGGTCGCGTAGTCGAGAGCCGAGAAGCTGTCATCGAGAATGAGGATCTTAGGTTTGCGGATAAGTGCGCGCGCGATCGCAAGACGCTGGCGCTGACCGCCCGAGAAGTTTGCGCCTCGAGCTTCAACGCGCGCCTCGATGTCGCCCTCTTTTGCGAGAACAAAATCAAGTGCGCCTGCGGCTTCAAGAGCCGCGCGGATGTCGTCATCTGTCGCGTTCGGGTTGCCCCAACGCATATTTTCCGCAACCGTACCCGCAAAAAGGTGCGAGGACTGCGGAACGACCGCAATCAGCTTGCGCAGATCCATAACAGGATAGTCCTTGACATTTCTGCCGAAAACGAGGACTTCGCCATCTGTAACATCATAAAATCTCGGGATAAGATCGACGAGTGTCGTCTTACCCGAGCCCGTACCGCCAAGAACGCCAAGGCGTTTGCCTGCTCCAAGTGTGAAGCTGACGTTGGAAAGCGAATCTTCCTTGCTGAGTCTGTAGCGGAAGGAAGCCGAACGGAACTCGATTGCGGGAGCGGAAAGATCGATCTCGACCTCCTCGTGCTCCTCGTCGCTTTCGATGGGCATTGCAAGCACGCCCGTGATCCTCTTTGCGCAAGCGCCTGCCTTTGTCAGCGTTACGATGAGGTTCGCAAGCTTGACCAGCTCAACGAGGATCTGCGACATATAGTTATAAAGCGCAATGATCTGACCCTGGGTGAGTCTGCCCGATTCAACGGCAAGGCCGCCGTTTTTGACGATCATAATGATAGCGATATTTACGATAACGTATGTGATCGGATTGAGAAGCGAGGACACTCTGCCCGCAAAGATCGTTTCCTTCGCGTGCGAGGTGTTTGCCGAGTCAAATGCCTCGACCTGCTCATTTTCGTGGCTGAAAGCGCGGATAACGCGGACACCGCGGAGGTTGTCGCGCGTGTGGCGGGTCAGCTTATCGAGCTTCGCCTGCACCTTTGCAAACATCGGAATACCGAGAAGGATGATCGCAAAAACGACCACAGCAAGTGCCGGAACAGCGAGCGCGAAGATAATGGACATCTCGGGGTCGGTGATATAAGCCATAACGACCGCGCCGAAAACAATGAAGGGCGAGCGCAGAAGCAGACGCAGACCGAGGTTTATACCGTTCTGAAGACGGTCAACGTCGGCGGTAAGGCGGGTCAGAAGAGCCGATGCTCCCGCTTTATCCGAGGACTCGCGCGAAAGATAGAGGGTATGCTTGAAAAGATCTCGGCGCAGGGCGCAGGAGAATCCGACCGATGCCTGCGCGGAAAAATACTGCGAGGTGATCGAAAGGACCATACCGACCGTGGCAGACAGCACCATCAGTCCGCACATACGCCAAACGAGCGCGGGATCGCCGCCCTCGCCTACGCCGTGGTCGATGATCTCGGCAACGAGCAGTGGCACGAGAAGCTCAAGCAGAGCCTCGATAAGTTTCATAAAGGGCGCAACGACCGTCTGCGGTCTGTAACCCTTTGTGTACTTCCATAACTGTTTCATTTTTTCACTCTCTCAAAATGATATTTTACAAATATTAATTATATCATATTTATCAATCTTTTTCAATAGCAAAAGCAAATTAGAAGGTAAAATCTGCATAATTCGGCATCCCTCTTGACTTTTCGGGCAGATTGATATAAAATATAGTCAGAAAAGTAATCGGAGGAAGAATATGAAATATAAGCTCATCAGAACGATTTCTGCAATAATGATGCTTTTAATGCTTGCCGGATGCTCGCAAAGTCTGCCCGACGAAACCTCTGCCGTCGAGGCTGACGTTACACCCGAGCCCACAAAAGCATCGGAAACAACAGCAGAAGCCACCACAGAAGAAGAAACGACCGAGGAGGTTACAACAGAACAAATGGAAGCAATGACAAATCCCTACACTCCGCTCAATTACGAGGACATCAAAGCCATCTGGCTTTCGCAGTTTGATCTGAACAGCGTTTACTGCTCGGGTAGCGCGCAGAACAGCGAAACCACTTACCGCAAGTATCTCGATAAGATCCTCGATAACGTAGTTGCCAACGGCTTCAACACCGTCATCGTTCAGGTGCGCCCGAATGCCGACAGTATGTATCCCTCCGAATATTATCCGATGTCAAAATACGTCGTCGGAAGCTACGGTAAAAAGGCGGCATACGATCCCTTTGCCATTATGATCGAAGAAGCACATGAGCGTAAGCTCTCGGTTCAGGCGTGGATCAACCCGATGCGCGCAATGACCACGGATGAGATCGCAAAGGTATCGAACGATTATCTCATCAAGCAATGGTACAAGGATAAGGAGACCAAGGGCAAGTACGTTGTTGTCAACGGCTCGAACTACTATCTCAATCCCGCTTACGAAGAAGTCCGCGATCTGATAATTAACGGAGCACGCGAAATTCTGCTCAATTATGAAGTTGACGGTCTGCACATGGACGACTACTTCTACCCCACCACCGAAAGCTCGTTCGACGCGGCTGCTTACAAGAAATACAAGGCAAACGGCGGCAAAAAGTCTGTTGAGGACTTCCGCAAAGAGAACCTGAATCTGCTCGTTTCGGGACTTTGGCAGGCTACAAAGGCGATCAATCCCGAAATGATCTTCGGAATCAGCCCCGCGGGCAACATCAACAACGTCCGCCGCGACGGTGCAGACGTTGACACTTGGTGCTCCTGCGAGGGCTACATAGATTACATCTGCCCGCAGGTCTATTTTGGACTTGAGCACGGCTCCTACGATTTCGTCAAGGTCTGCAAGACGTTCAGCGACATCATCAAGACCGACAAAGTCAAGCTCATCATCGGTATGACCCTCGGCAAAGCGAAATCCGGCGTTGACAACTATGCCGGCACGGGCAAGAACGAATGGGCAGAGCACAAGGACATCCTCAAACGCTGCCTCGAGCACACCGAAAGCCTTGATAAATGCGTTGGTGTTGCTTATTTCTGCTATCAATATTTCTACTCCCCCACATCGGGCGCGGAGGTTAAGGAGACGAAGACGGAAAGAGATAACTTTATTCCCGTGCTTAAGGGGATCAGTTGGAAATGAGTAAAAAGATTGAAAAATGCCGCGCAAAACGTAATAAAAAAGAATGACAGAGCGCAATCCTTCCCTACATTCGGGAAGGATTGACTCTGTCCGAAAAGCCGAAGCAAGCTTCGTCTTTTCGAAGCGCAGTGGCAAAAGCTGAAGCTTTTGCATTGAGACGAGACTCCGTCTCGAGCTCTGCGAACTTTTGAAAAAGTTCGATCAAAACTTCCCGCTGTTTTTATTCGCATCTTTCTGTCCACTGTCCACTAATCACTGACCACTTAAAGAAACACGACCACCGCAATCGCGATGGTCGTGTTTCTTTTATTTAGTCGAGTTTCAGAGTTCTAACCTCTTCAAGTGCCTTGAGGAGGAATTCGTCAACGCTTACTGCGCCAAGGTCTACGCCGCCGCGGTTACGTACTGCAACCTTGCCCTCTGCGGCTTCCTTCTCGCCGACGACGAGCATATAGGGAACCTTTTCGAGCTGTGCCTGGCGGATCTTGTAGCCGATCTTCTCGTTTCTCGCGTCAACCTCGGTACGGATGCCCGCTGCCTCGAGTCTTTCGCGAACGCTCTTTGCATACTCCTCGTGCTCAACGCCGATGGGAAGCACACGAACCTGCTCGGGAGCCATCCAGAGAGGAAGTGCGCCCGCGAACTTCTCGAGAACGAGCGCGAGTGTACGCTCGTAGCAACCGAGAGAGGTTCTGTGGATGATGTAAGGAGTTACGCGCTGGTCGTTCGAGTCGGTATATTCCATACCGAACTTCTTCGCGAGAAGCATATCGATCTGGATGGTGATAAGGGTATCCTCCTTACCATGTACGTTCTTGATCTGGATATCGAGCTTAGGACCGTAGAATGCCGCCTCGTCGATACCGATCTTATATTCAAGTCCGATATTGTCGAGAATGGTCTTCATTACATCCTGCGCCTCGTTCCACTGCTCTGCCGTACCCTCGTACTTATCGGTACGGTTCGGATCCCACTGCGAGAAGCGGAATGAGCAGTCCTCTCTGAGTCCAAGCGCGTCAAGCATATAGAGTGCAAGGTCGAGACAGCCCTTGAACTCCTCCTCGAGCTGATCTGGAGTCAGGATAAGGTGTCCCTCGGAGATGGTGAACTGACGGACACGGATAAGTCCGTGCATCTCGCCGCTTTCCTCGTTTCTGAAAAGCGTCGAGGTCTCGCCGAGTCTCATCGGCAGGTCGCGGTAGGAGCGCTTTTTATTGAGGAAGACCTGATACTGGAAGGGACAGGTCATCGGACGGAGTGCAAAGCATTCCTTGGTCTCATCATCGGGATCGCCGAGGATGAACATTCCGTCGCGGTAGTGATCCCAGTGACCCGAGATCTTGTAGAGGTCGGACTTTGCCATAAGCGGGGTCTTGGTGAGAAGATATCCGCGTCTTCTCTCCTCGTCCTCAACGAATCTCTGAAGGATCTGAATGGTTTTTGCGCCCTTGGGGAGCATAATGGGAAGGCCCTGACCGATGGAGTCAACGGTGGTGAAATATTCAAGCTCGCGGCCGATCTTGTTGTGGTCGCGCTTTTTTGCCTCTTCAACTGCGGTGAGGTATGCATTCATCTCTTCCTTCGAGGGATATGCGATACCGTATACACGCTGGAGCATCTTGTTGTTCTGATCGCCCTTCCAATACGCGCCGGTGCACTGCGTGAGCTTTACAGCTCTTACAGCGGCGGTCGAGAAGAGGTGAGGACCTGCGCAGAGGTCGACGAACTCGCCCTGACGGTAGAAGCTGATAACAGCGTCGTCGGGAAGCTCCTCGATGAGCTGAACCTTGTAGGGCTCTTCTCTCTCGGTCATAAGAGCGATCGCCTCGTCGCGGGGGAGTTCAAAGCGCTCGATGCGGAGGTTTTCGCGCATAATTTTCTTCATTTCGGATTCGATATTTTTGAGAATATCCTGAGAGAAGGAGATCTCGCTGTCGAAGTCATAGTAATAGCCGTTGTCAACCGCGGGACCGATGGTAAGCTTGGTCTCGGGGTAAAGTCTCTTTACAGCCTGCGCGAGGATGTGCGAAGCTGTGTGGCGGTAAACCTTCTTGCCTTCTTCATCTGCGAAGGTGAGAAGAATGATCTCGTCACCTTCCTTGACGGGTGCGGACATTGCCGAAACTACGCCGTTCACCTTTGCGGCGATGTGCTCACGGGCAACAACGCCTGCCGCAGAAGCAGCTTCAAAAACCGTGGATGCGTTTTCTACCGAATAATCGATAGCATTGATTTTTACGTTCATTTTATTTCTCCTATAAAAATAAATTTCTGTTTTATATAAGGCGGGGGAGAAAAGTGTAAAGTGAAAAGTGTAAAGTGTAAAGTTAAGGAAAATTTCCTCACTTTGTTCGGAAATTATTTTTATAAAAATGCTTTTCGAGCTTGCGAGAAAAGCTTCCTACACTTTTCACTTTTCACTCTTCACTTTTCACTTATAACCAGC
>JAZSOQ010000093.1:0-10784 GCA_045537015.1 Eubacteriales bacterium | reverse complement strand
CATCGTCTGGCGGTTGGGTGCCTCCATCGAACGCAGAAGGGGCGTCTTTTTATCAAGGGGCTCGCCGCCGTAGGAGCAGAACGGCGTGGGGGTGCAGAGCGTTTTTTCCTTTATAAAAGCATAGGAAGTGGGGTCCCACGCTGTATATCCGCGCGCCTCAAAAGTTGCGCGAAGTCCGCCCGAGGGGAAGGACGACGCATCCGACTCGCCCGAAACGAGCTCCTTGCCCGAAAACTCGAGCAAAACGCCGCCGTCGGAGGTCGGATTAATGAAGGCATCGTGCTTTTCCGCGGTGACACCCGTCATCGGCTGGAACCAATGAGTGAAATGCGTAGCTCCGCGCTCGACCGCCCAATCCTTCATCGCCTCGGCAACGATATTCGCAAGGCTGATGTCGAGAGAACGCCCGTCCTCGATCGTCTTGCGCATACGCTCGTATGCCTCAACGGGAAGCCGCGACTTCATCTCTCTGTCGTCAAAAACCATACATCCAAAATACTCGGGAATTTTCATAGGATACTCCTATCACTGAAATTTACTTATTGTATTAGTATATCTTTTTTTATAGAGAAAGTCAAGGGGATTTTATGAATTTTGAAAGAAAAAGTACTCCCGGGGGAGTACTTTCAGATTTTTATTTACGTCCCATAGGCTTCAGAGTCCTGGGATCGACTGCTGCGCACAGCAAGCAAAGGATCACAGCGGCGATTGCGGCGTTGCCGAGCATATAGCTTCCGTTGTAAACGAGCGAGTATACCCAAACGTTCATTCCCTCGGGGGCATAGCTATCCCAAAGGATAACGCCGGAGAGGAAGCTGCAAACAAAGCGCAGGAAGGACGCGCCGACAGCGCCGACGATGTAGCCTGCGATACGAACGGGGGCCTTGCCCGATCTCTCAAAGGGTGCGGCGAAGACAGATGCAAGTCCGAGTGCGGTGAATGCAAGAACGTAGTCAAGCAGGACGCAGAGAACTATCGAAACAAATGTATTTGCGGGCGGTACGTAGAATCCGAGGAGCATCTGGACGCAGGAATAGACGAATCCCGCAGAAAGTCCCCATTTCCATCCGCGGCGGTACGAGAGATAGATTATCGGTATTGCGCCGAGGCTTATCGAGCCGCCGTAAGCCCAGGGAGAGGGCAAAAATTCGCAGAGCAATTCGAGTCCGACGGCAAGTGCCGCCATCATTGCCGTTTCAACGAGCGCAAGGATGCTCGTTCTTCTGTTGTTGTTTGTTTTCATTCTTTTTCTTTCCTTTCGGTTTTTTTATGATCAACCGATAATTTCGGAATCTCTCGGAGGAGTGATCGATTTCTCCGAAAAACGAAAGAGCCGCACATTCCTGCAGTGAATGTGCGGCACCCCCGAAAAAATTCGGTGACTTTTAACTTCCTTCGCCGGTATTACCCGTATCAGGTTCAAAGGGTTTGACCAAAATGGTCATCTCAGCCGCACGGCACCCCCGTATCGGATATTCAGTTTTCTGGGTGAAGCGCGGTCTGTTCCGCTTCGCGGAAATGATGATTTTGCTTCGCAAAAATGATGATTTCGCTACGCGAAAATGATGATTCGCTATCGCGAAATGAAGCAAAACTCATTGTTTGCTTTTTTCTGAACCAAGTTTGGTTTTAATCGTAGTAATTGATGCAATTAACAGTTTTTTTATTGCGATACAATCACTTCTCATTGATTTGAATTCTCGTTCAGTAAGATGCTCGCTCTTAAATATGCGTTCAAGCCAATATATGGTTTCATTTGTTTCTTTGAGAGCAATTTCGAATTTTGATATAAAATCTTTTTTGCTCTGTGCGAACTGCGCCTCGGCAATATTAGCGCCAACAGAAGTTCCTGCACGAAACAATTGGTTTATCATCGATGAAGGAGCTTTGCGCTCCTGCAATACTTTAGCGCAAGCAATAATCCTATCACTTAATGCTTCCGATTTTTCTTTAAGTATATTCGAAGACATCTCCGCCTCCATCACTCATTCCGCGCAGCGGATCATCATTCCGCGTAGCGGATCATCATTCGGCGCAGCCGATCATCATTTGATCTGCTCCGCAGATCAATAATAATAGTTCGCCTGAACGTTGCTGAGCTTATACTTATTAAGCAGCTCTTCATTAATCTTTACTTCTGCCGAGTACTTTTCAAGACTTTCTGCGATATATTCGAGGAAAAGCGGTTCTTTGAGGTACTGTTCGAAGGTTTCGAGTGCGCCGAGCTCGGCGTCGTAGAAGGTGAAGAAATCGGTGTTTGCGGTCTTATCGTATGCGCCCTCGTCAAGCTCGAGCTTTTCTACGATGTGAAGATTGTTTTCGGTCTCGATGAGCTTGATCTGTCCGACCTCCATTGCCTGGAGCTCGTTGTAGATCTTTTCAAGAGCCGCATCGGTGCCCATTGCGGAATCCTTGCTCATATAAATGCCGCCGGCGTAAATATCGTCGGTGGGGTTTTCGTCATACTCCTTCGAAACAGCAAGGAAATCGGAGCCCGAATTGATGCTCTTGAGGGCATCAGCCGCGCGGCTTCTTGCCTCCTGGGTCTCTGCCGCGGTCATGCTGCGGTACTTTGTGTAGCCGTCCTTATCAAGAACGGGATTTCCGTTTTCGTCATATTCGGGGCATTCGTTGATGAAGAAGCAGATCTGGCGCATACGCACGTAATTCTGCTGATAATAGTTTTCCTTATCGATCTTTGTTACGCCGAGCGTTCCGCCGGTGCCGAAAAGATATTCCTGAAGGTAATCGACCTTTTCGTCGATCAGATAAAGCTCGCGCAGGATCTTCATGCTCACACCGTAGTTCGAAAGGAGCGCGTTGAACTCCGATTTCGAGCCCGAAGCGTAGTTCTCGCAAAGATCGGCGATGTAGGTGTCAACTTCCTCAACAGTAGAAGAGGGGAGCGACAGGCCGAACTGATCGAAGAGATAGAGCGAGCAGAGATAGGTCTGCGCATTTTCATAGATGAAGCCCGACATGACGTCATCGTAGGTCCCGCCGGTTGCTGGATCCGCAACGAGGGGCCAGAACTGATCGACCTTGTCAAGTCCATACTGCTTGCGGACCGCTTCGCCATAGTAATGTTCGAACTGTGCCTTGTAGCGCGAGAGCCAGAACTCGATCATATTTGCCGTGATCTCGGTGCCGCCAAGTTCCATAACGGGAGTGCCGAAGCTCGAGCATCCGACAAGCGAAAGCACAAGCATCACAAGCGCAAGTGCAGCCGCCGTAATTTTCTTAAATATCTTCATAATACTATTCCTTTTTCAATTTTATAATATTATACACTATTTTTTGGCGTTTGTCTATCCCTTATTTCCCAATAATTTGAGATATTTTTTGAATATTTCGCAAAGAATCGCAAGAGCGTCGTCCTTTTCGCGCAGGGAGAGCACAAGATAGGGCTCCTCTGCGACAACGACACGAAGCTTGACGCCGGGCATATCCGAAATTTCCTGCCATATTTCAAGATCAAATTCCGTGGGACGGATCGAAACCTGTCTGCCCTCCTGCGTCAGCGAGAGCACCTTGCATCTCTGCGCAAGTGCGCGCAGAAGCGCAACGTCGAGCAGGAAAAGAACGGGCTCGGGCGGCTCGCCGTAGCGGTCGCAAAGCTCCTCGTAAAGATCCTCGGTGTCACTTTCGTTACGCACGTGCGCGATCTTTTTGTAGAGCGACATTCTCTGTGCCGCGTTGGTGACGTAGCTGTCGGGCAGATAGGCGTTGACGTTGAGGCTGACCGTCGTATCGACGCTTTCCTCGACCTTTTCGCCCTTTTCCTCAAGCACCGCCTCGTTGAGGAGCTTGATATAAAGGTCATAACCGATTGCATCGAGATGACCGTGCTGCTCGGCGCCGAGGACATTGCCCGCGCCGCGTATCTCAAGGTCGCGCAGAGCGATCTGAAATCCCGCGCCGAATTCGGTATATTCGCGGACGGCTTCAAGTCGCTTTTCCGCAATTTCGGTCAGCGCGCGCCCTCTCGGGAAGGTGAAATAGGCATAAGCGCGTCTTGGTGAGCGGCCGACTCGTCCGCGGAGCTGATGAAGCTGTGAAAGTCCCATTCTGTGCGCGTTTTCGACGATCAGAGTGTTCGCGTTCGGCACGTCGACACCCGTTTCAATGATCGTGGTCGAAACGAGAACGTCGATCTCGCCGGTTATCATATCGCGCCAGATGTCCTCAAGCTGATCCTTATCCATCTTTCCGTGCGCGACAACGACATTCGCCTCGGGGAAGGCGCTTCTGATCTTATCGGCGGTGTAGCTGATGGTTTCGACAAAATTATAAAGGTAGAAGACCTGACCTCCGCGCGAAAGCTCGCGTCGGATGGCGTCGTTTATGATGAGCTCGTCGTGTTCAAGAACATAGCTCTGCACGGGCTGACGGTCGCCGGGGGCTTCGTCGAGGAGTGAAATATCGCGGATCCCCGACATTGCCATATTCAGCGTTCTCGGAATGGGGGTTGCCGAGAGCGAAAGGACGTCCACATTTCCCGATCTTTGCTTGATCTTTTCCTTTTGAGCCACGCCGAAGCGCTGCTCCTCGTCAACAACAAGGAGTCCAAGATCCTTGAATTTAACATTTTGAGACAAGAGGCTATGCGTACCGATTATAAGGTCGATGTCGCCCTTTTCAAGATCGGCGATGATCTTTCTTTGCTCCTTGGGCTTGCGGAAGCGCGAGAGCATTTCGATATTGACGGGGAAGGCTCTCATTCGGCTCTGCGCCGACTGATAATGCTGGAGCGCGAGAATTGTCGTGGGCACAAGCAGAGCAACCTGCTTGCCCGAGAGGATCGCCTTATATATCGCGCGGAATGCGACCTCGGTCTTGCCGTAGCCAACGTCGCCGCAAAGCAGACGGTCCATCGGGACGGCTTTTTGCATATCCGCCTTGATGTCCTCGGTCGCGTCGAGCTGTGCATCGGTCTCGTCGAACTCGAAAGCCGCCTCGAAATCGCGCTGAAAATCATCGTCGGGGAAGAAGGCAAAGCCGGGGCGGCGCTGACGCTCGGCATAGAGCGCGATCAGTTCCTTTGCAATATCGCGCATCGTTGCCTTGGCACGTGCCTTGGTCTTTCCCCACTCGGCGCTGCCGAATTTCGAAAGGCGGAGGGTTCCGTCATCCGAATGCGCGCCGATATATTTTGATACCTTATCGAGCTTTTCGACGGGCATGAATAGCTTGTCGCTGCCCGCGTACTGGATGGTGATGTAGTCGCGAGTAACGCCATCGACGGTCATTGTGGTCAGACCCATATACTGACCGATACCGTGCGCCTCGTGAACGACGTAATCGCCCTCGGAAAGGTCGGCATAGGAGAGGATCTGCTGTGCCGCGCCGTCCTTCTTCGACTTCGCCGCGCGCTTCTTCTTCTCCGCTCTGCCGCCCTCGGTGATCGTCAGCGAGATGACTGCGCATCTTGGGGATGGGAGCTCAAAGGGAGCGGTGGGCGCGCCCGCGATGACGAAAGCCTCACCGCGCGGGAGTTTGGCAAGCTCGGGAAGCTCGTTTCCATCTATAAAATACGCCTTGATGCCCCAGTTTTCCGAGAGCATTCCCGCGTAGTTCTTCGCCTTGCTTTCGTCGCCCGCCATAAGGATCATGCGGTAGCCGCCCTTTGCAAGTCCTTCAAGCTCCTCGCGAAGGAGCTCGTCATTGTCCGCGGTCGAGAGCGCGTGCTTCGAGCGGAAGCCGAAAAGACCGCCGAGCGCCTTGCCCGAAAGCCCCTGAACGAGCGAATCGATCATAACCGTGGTGTGCGACGCTGTGAAAGCGTTCCATTTTTCAAGCGGAGCCGAAAATTCGGCATATTTTGCCTCAAGGCTGCCCGATTCCACAATCGACTTGACCTGCTCATCCGAGTGCCAGACGGCGCTCTTGAAAGCATCCTCGGCAGACGCCGCCGAGCGCATAAGGCAGAGCGACATCGGCGAAAAGTAGTCAAGAAGGGTGGTTTTTTCGGGGTAGATCAGCGAGATGTACTTATCAAGGAATCTGACCTCCGTACCCGCGGAGATCGCAAGCTCGATCGCGCTTATCTCGCCCTCGAGGGTTTCGGAAAGGCGCGCGTCCTTCGACTTTTTGCGGAGATTTGCGATCGACTTCTTTATTGCGAGAAGCTTTTCCGAGTCCGCAACTATCTCTCGCGCGGGCGGGATGAGCACGCTCTTGACGTTCTCGCTGACGCGCTGTGTGGCAACGTCAAAGAAGCCCATACGGTCGATCTCGTCGCCGAAAAATTCGATACGCACGGCGCGGTCAACTCCCGCAGAGGTGTAGCAAATATCGACGATACCGCCCCTCTGCGCAAACTGTCCCGCGCCCTCGGCAAGCGAGGAGCGGACGTAGCCCGCGGTGCAAAGTCGGCTTACAAGCTCTGCGGGCGAAATTTCGCCGTCGAGCGAGATATTTATCAGATTTTCTGCCAAAACGCCCTGCGGAACGGTGTAGGAAAGCGCCGCCTCGGGCGTTGTGGTCACAACGTCAAGCTCGCCGCGGCGAAGCGCGACAAGCAGAGAAAGCCTCGCTTGCTCAAACTCGCGCGAGGCAGAAATATTATACATATTAAGGTCGCGGTTCGGGTAATACGCGCTCCGCAAACCGAAAGCTGAAAGGGTATCCCGCATTCTACGCGCCGTTTTTTCATCGGGGCAGAGGACGAGCGCGGGACGTCCGCCCGGCAAGTCGCCCGCAAGAGCGGCGCAAAGCGCGTCGCCCGCACCCTCGCAAAGTCCCGAAACGACAACGGGCTTCGGGCGCGCCCTTCTTTGCAGATCTACCGCATCGAGAAGCTGTTTGTACTCGGCATCGCTCCTGATCGCCGAAAGAACCAGCTCCGAGCTTTTGTTTGCTTTGATTTCCATTTATTCTCCCAAATTGTGCTTTGCATTGCAAAGGCGGACAGCTTCGTCCTGCTTGCCGCCGATATAGAGCTCAACACACTCCGCGGCGATGCCCATCAGCTTTTCGAGCTGCTTGAGCTCCGTGTCGGTAAAGCGCGAGAGTACCCAATCGGAAAGCTCCATGTCTGGGTGCGGCTTCTTGCCGACGCCGATACGCAGACGGGGGAAGTTATCGAATCCCATCAGGTAAATGATGCTGCGAAGACCCTTCTGACCTCCATCCGAGCCGCTTGTGCGAAGGCGCATTCTGCCGATGTCAAGGTTTATATCGTCGGATATTACAAGTATATGCTCGGGCGCGATCTTATAAAACTGCGCCGCCTCGCGCACCGCCTCGCCCGAGAGGTTCATAAAGGTCTGCGGAAGCATGAGCAGCACTCCCTTGCCCGCGATCTCGCACTCCGCCGTCATAGCCTTGAAGCGCGCGCGGTCGCAAACGACGCCCTTCTTGCGCGCAAGAATATCCATTGCAAGAAAGCCCGCATTGTGGCGCGTGGTCACGTAATCCCGCCCGGGATTGCCGAGACCCACGACCAGCCACTCGATCGGAGCCTTGGCTTTCGCCGTGCTTTCCTTTGAGATCTTTGCAAAAAGATCGAAAATATCTGCCATTTTATCTCCTTTTCGTCCATGTTTTGCCTAAAAATTGCAAAGCAGAACGCCCCACAAGGCGGAGCCCGGTGGGTTTTGTTTTCTGTCTATACTTATATTATATCCTAAATTTGGTGGTTTGTCAAGGGAAAAGTGGACAGTGGTTAGTGGTCAGTGGACAGAAAGTTGCGGAGTTTGATCTGTAATTTTGTTGGGTGCGTCAGTAACTTCGCAAGGTGATTAAATATCGAATAAAAAGTGAATAGAAAATCTCGGATATTAAGAAGTAATTGCTTCTTAATATCCGAGGTCTTTCTTTTTATTAAATTATTTACCGAACAAAGTGAAAGACGATAAAAATTAAATTATCATTCGCATCTTTCTGTCCACTGACCACTGTCCACTGACCACTCTTATCTCTTCTTCCTCGGGATCAGCGCAATAACAACAAGTATGATCGCCACGACGACGATAACCGCAATGATCGCGCCGAGGATACTGCCGCCTTCCTCCTCAAGCATACCGGTGTCGGTGCCGTCGGGGGAGGTGGTGGTCGAGGGGCGGGCGGTGGTGGTCGCCGGTCTTGTCGTTGTGGGTGTTTCGCTTGTCATCGAGGGTGTGCGCGTGCTGTCGTCGGGTGTCAGCACGTCGGAATCTACGTTACCGTCCTCGGGCAGGGAGATAGCAGAAGTGCCGTCCTCGCCGGGGATGATGTCGCTCATAGAGGGCATTCCCGTGTCGGTCGCGGCAAGCGATGTTACGGTCACGAAGGCAAGCAGGGCAAGCGCCATCGAAAGCGCGGTGAGCACGCTTCCGCTGACCGTGATGAATCTTTTGGTTCTTTCTTTCATTTGTGAAATCCTTCCTTTATATATAAGCATATACATGGGTTTTGTTTCCCACCTTATTTTGTCACGAAATGCGTTTTTTATGTACAGCAAGGAATTTTTTCAAAAAAATATCCGCAAAAGCAAAAAATATTCGAAAAAGCTATTGACTTTTTTGCATAAAAGTTGTATAATGTTTCTACCTCTGTTGGCAGAGGCTCTTTTTTCGTGTGCTTTTACCGGAAAAGAGGACAAGATCCGCACCACAGATCGCGTCCGCGCCGACAAGAGGGAGGTACGCCGACCGCACCAAGAAGCGGTCAAATAAACTATCACAGGAGGTGCCGACAATATGGCTAATGATTCCAGAGTCAAGGTTACTCTCGCATGCACCGAGTGCAAGCAGAGAAACTACGACACAAAAAAGAACAAGAAGAATACGCCCGACAGACTTGAGCTGAAGAAGTATTGCAAATTCTGCCGTAAGCACACTCTTCACAGAGAAACCAAATAAGGGGGACACTATGAAGACATCAGTTAAATTCTCCAAGATCTTTGCGGTCATCCTTGCCGCAATGCTGATGCTCACACTCCTTACTGCAAATGTCTTTGCCGATGAAGCTACCGGTGAGGCTGCTGCCGAGACGACCGCTGAGGTTGCAGGCGACGCTACCGAGGCTCCCGCAGAGGAAACCGAAGCTCCCACAGAGGATGATCACGACGATCACGACCACGAGGGTGATACCGAAGACGAGCACGACCACAGCATCAACTGGGTCGACATCATCGTTTCGGCTTCCATCATCGTTCTCGTTGCTGTCGCTTTCGTTATCTGCTACTTCGCTATTCCCTCTTTCCAGGAGAAGGTAAAGAAATTCTTCAGTGATTACAAGAGTGAGCTCAAAAAGGTAACTTGGTCCTCTAAAGAGGACGTTCGCCGTAATACTATCACAGTAATCGTTATTATCGCAGCGCTCGTAGTTGTCATTGCTCTGCTTGACATGATCTTCTCCGGCGGCATTGAGGCTCTCAGCCACCTGATCTGATAAGATCCAATGAGCGATATCAATGAAATGAATGTCGGTGTGCGTTGGTATGTGGTGCATACGTACTCCGGTTATGAAAACAAGGTTATGGCAAATATCCAGAAGATCGTTGAAAACCGCGGTCTCGGAGACTTGATCTTTGAGGCAAAGATTCCGGTTGAAACAGTTCTGGAAAAGAAGGGTGACGAGGAAAAGGAAGTTGAGTACAAGCTCTTCCCCGGCTACGTTCTTGTCAAGATGATCATGAACGACGAATCCTGGCACGCTGTAAGAAACATTACAGGCGTTACCGGCTTCGTAGGCCCCGGATCCAAGCCCACCCCCCTCTCCGATAAAGAGGTCGAGGACCTTAATATCGAAGAAAAGAAAGCTCCCCGTCTCGCCGTCGGCGTTGGAGACGAGGTCGTCATCAAGGGCGGTCTGTTCGATGGTTACAACGGAACAGTCCAGTCTATCTCCGATGACGCAAAGAAGATCACCGTCCTCGTTAAGAGAGGTCGCCGTGATATGCCGGTAGAGTTTGACGCCGCAAACGTAGTTCCGGTATAAATTTAGTGGGAGGAAGAAAAATTTTTGAATTCTTCCGCCAAAAACCACATGGAGGTATTTATTTATGGGAAAGAAAGTATTGGGCTATATCAAGCTTCAGCTGCCCGCCGGTAAAGCAACTCCTCAGCCCCCCGTAGGTCCCGCCCTCGGTCAGTACGGTGTTGCAATTCCGGTTTTCACAAAGGAATTTAACGAAAGAACCAAGAACGACATCGGTCTCATCATCCCTGTAGTTATCACTGTATATGCAGACCGTTCCTTCACATTCATCACCAAGACTCCCCCCGCACCCGTTCTCATTCTCAAGGCTGCAGGCATTGAGAAGGGCTCCGATAAGCCCAACAAGAACAAGGTTGCTAAGCTTACCAAGGAACAGGTAAGAAAGATCGCAGAGACCAAGATGCCCGACCTTAACGCTGCTACCATCGAGACCGCTATGAGCATGATCGCAGGTACCGCACGTTCCATGGGTATCACCGTAGAAGACTAAGAGGAGGTAAGTTAAAATGGCTAAAATGGGTAAGAAGTATACAGATAGTGCTAAGCTCATCGACCGTTCGAAGGCTTACGATCCCTCTGAGGCTATGGCTCTCGTTTGCCAGACCGCAAAGGCAAAGTTTGATGAGACTGTTGAGATCCACATCCGTCTGGGCGTTGACTCCCGTCACGCAGACCAGCAGGTCAGAGGCGCTGTCGTTCTTCCCAACGGCACAGGCCGTTCTGTCCGCGTTGCTGTTTTCGCAAAGGGTGCCGATGCTACGGCTGCTGAAGAAGCAGGCGCAGAAGTTGTCGGTGCTGAAGACCTCGTCGCAAAGATCCAGGGCGAAGGTTACATGGATTTCGACGTATGTATCGCTGCT